>JAFAFD010000316.1 GCA_023423675.1 Pseudomonadota bacterium
CCCGCAGTACTGGGCCGCGCGGCTGGACAACGCCGATGCGCCGATCCTCGACCGCGCGCAGATCGACGCCCAGAACGCGCGCATGCGCAGCCAGGATGCACACATCCAGGACATCGCCGCCCTGCCCGCGCAGCTGACCGCCGCGCAGGTGCGCAGCAGCATCACCGCGCTGTCGAGCTGGCCGACACGGGCCCTCTATGACGACCAGGGCCAGCCCATCGCCGCCGACATGCGCGCGTCGATCGAGGCCACCCTCGGCCTGCAGGCGATCGCTGCACAGGCGGCACCGCAGTACGGCCTGGTGGTGAAGCGCGCGGCGCTGCGCACCTTCCCGACCCGCCAGCGCGTCTTCAGCAGCACCGGCGATACCGATATCGACCGCTTCCAGGAATCGGCGCTGTTCCCCGGTGACAAGGTCGCCGTGGTCCATCGCAGCGCCGACGGCCGCTGGCTGTTCGTGCACAGCGAACGCTACAGCGCGTGGATCGAAGCCGAGTCTGTGGCCACCGGCGAGAAAGCCAGCGTGCTCGGCTACGGCGCGCAGGGGCCGTACCGCATTGTCACCGGCGCGGTGGCGCACACCGCGTTCACCCCGGAAGAGCCGCGCGTGTCGCGCCTGCAGCTGGACATGGGCGTGCGCCTGCCGGTGCTGGCCGACTGGCCCGCGGCCACGCCGGTGAACGGCCAGCAGGCGCATGCCGCGTGGGTGGTGCAGCTGCCGGTGCGCGAGGCCGATGGCCAGCTGAAGCTGGTGCCGGCGCTGCTGCCGCGCTCGCAGGACACCGCCGGCGAGTACCTGGCACTGACCCCGCGCCTGCTGCTGCAGCAGGCCTTCAAGTTCCTCGGCGAACGCTACGGCTGGGGCCACGACTACGACACCCGCGACTGCAGCGGCTTCGTTTCCGAGATCTACCGCAGCTTCGGCGTGCTGCTGCCGCGCAATACCAGCGCGCAGGCGGTCAGCCCGGCGCTGGACCGCCTGCCGTTCACCGACAAGGTCGGCAAGGCCGCGCGCGACCGCGCCGTGACCGATCTGCAGGTGGGCGATCTGGTCTACATCCCCGGCCACGTGATGATGGCCATCGGCCACGTCGACGGCCGCACCTGGGTCATCCACGATACGGCGGGCGGCAGCTGGTTTGGTGCCGACGGAAAGCGCGTGCAGGCCCACCTCAATGGTGTCTCGGTCACCCCGCTGGAGCCGATGATGGCCAGCGATACCGTCCGCTACATCGACCGCATCACCAACATCCAGCGCCTGCGGGCCAAGACTGCCGAATGAAGATCACCGCCATCGAACTGGGCATGCTGCGCGTGCCGCTGAAGACCCCCTTCAAGACCGCCCTGCGCACGGTGGAAACCGTGGAAGACGTGGTGGTGCTGATCCGCACCGACACCGGCAACACCGGCTACGGCGAAGCGCCGGCCACCGCGGTCATCACCGGCGATACCCACGGCTCGATCATCGAAGCGATCCGCCACTTCATCGCCCCGCGCCTGATCGGCCAGGACGTGGTCAACCTCAACCACCTGTGCACGCTGGTGCAGACCGCCATGGAGCGCAACACCAGCGCCAAGGCGGCGGTGGAGATCGCGCTGTACGACCTGTGGGCGCAGCTGCACGGCGCACCGCTGTACCAGATGCTGGGCGGTGGCGATCCGGTCATCACCACCGACATCACCATCAGCGTGGACTACATCGACAAGATGGTGGCCGATTCGCTGTCGGCCATCGAGCGTGGTTTCGAGTCACTGAAGATCAAGGTGGGCAAGGACATCGGCCTGGACATCGAGCGGGTCAAGGCGATCCATGCCGCCGTGCAGGGCCGCGCCCTGCTGCGCCTGGATGCCAACCAGGGCTGGACCGCCAAGCAGGCCGTGCATGCCATGCGCACGCTGGAAGACGCCGGCGTGGTGCTGGAACTGCTGGAGCAGCCGGTGAAGGCCGCCGACATCAGCGGCCTGAAGTACGTCACCGACCGCGTCAACACACCGGTGATGGCCGACGAAAGCGTGTTCAGCCCGAGCCAGGTGATGGACCTGATCCAGCAGCGCGCGGCCGACATCATCAACATCAAGCTGATGAAGACCGGCGGCCTGTCCAACGCGATCCGCATCGCCGACATCGCCGGCATCTACGGCGTGCCGTGCATGATCGGCTGCATGATCGAATCGAGCATCAGCGTGGCCGCCGCCGTGCACCTGGCCGTGGCCAAGAGCGATGTGATCACCAAGGTCGACCTGGACGGCCCGTCGCTGGGGCAGTTCGACCCGGTCAGCGGCGGCGTGCATTTCAACGAATCGGAGATCAGCATCAGCGACGTACCGGGGCTGGGCATCACCGAAGTACGCGGCCTGGAGATGCTGGGTTGATTTGCGCAGTCGAGCATGGCTCGACTCTACAAGGGCCGCACCCCAGTAGATCCACGCCATGCGTGGATGCTGTTGCCCACGCCACAGAACGCCACCCGACCCCCGGACACCCCGCATGCCGCCCCTGCTGAAAATCCGAACCGAGCGCGGGCAGATGTCGGCCATCGAACGCCGCATCGCCGATTTCATCCTCGACAACGCCCACCTGCTGCGCGACTACTCCTCGCAGCAGCTGGCCAGCGCGCTGGGCATCAGCCAGTCCAGCGTGGTCAAGTTCAGCCAGAAGCTGGGCTTCAAGGGCTACCCGGACCTGAAGTACTCCATCGGCCAGGACGTGGCCCGCGCCGGTGCCGACCCGCAGCAGGCGCCGGACGAACCGGACAGCGCCGATCACTACCTGCGCCTGGGCGATGCCCTGCGCCGCAGCAAGGCCCAGGCCGAGGAAGAAACCCGCCAGGCCAACCCGCGCGAGGAGATCGAACGCATCGTCCAGCTGCTGGACGGCGCGCCCAAGCTGTTCGTGTACGGGCTGGGCGATGACGGCCTGTTCGCCCGCGAGTTCGCCATGCGCCTGTCCCTGCTCGGCCTGCTGGTGGTGCCGCACACCGATCCGGTGCTGCTGCTGGCCAACCTGTCGGCGGCACGCCCGCGTGATGCGCTGCTGGTGTTTTCCGAATACGGCAACCTGCCGCAGCTTTCGCAGCTGTCGCGGCAGTTCCAGAACATGGGCGGCAAGGTGGTGTCGATCACCCGCCACACCGCCAACCCGCTGCGCGCACACGCCGATGCCTCGTTGGGCGTATGCGCCTATGACCGCACGCCGCAGGTGGCGCAGCTGCTGTACCGTAGCGCCATGCATGCCCTGCTCGACTTCCTGTTCGTGCTGCTCTGCCACGCCAATCCAGATCGCCAGCGGCAACTTGCGGTGAACCTGGAACGGATCGACCACCTGCTGGATTCCTGACCGGAGCGCCTGCTGATGAAGCCGCTGTCCCGCCTTGTCACCGCCGCGCTGCTGCTGGCCGCGTCGCTGTCCCTCCACGCCGCGCCGCTGGATGGCGCGCGGCAATTGATCGTGGTCACCAGCGAGGGCTGGGACAGCACCCAGGGCCAGCTGCAGGCTTTCGTGCGGGACGGCAAGGGCTGGCGCGCGCAGGGCACGGCGTTCCCGGTGTCGCTGGGCCGCAGCGGCAGCGCCTGGGGCCTGGGCCTGCACCCGGCACAGGGCGACGGCCCGCAGAAGCAGGAAGGCGATGGCCGCAGCCCGGCCGGCGTGTTCGCGCTGGGCAGTGCGTTCGGTTATGCCGGCACGCGCCCCGGTACCGCGATGGCGTACCAGCCGATGCTCGACAGCAGCTACTGCATGGATGTGCCGGCCTCGCCGTACTACAACCGCATCGTCGATGCGGCCAAGGTCGGCCGCGCCGCCGTGGAAGGCTCCACCGAACCGATGCGGCTGGACCTGCACGACAAGGGCGACGTGCGTTACCAGGAAGGCTTCGTGATCGCGCACAACCCGCAGAACCAGCCCGGCAAGGGCAGCTGCATCTTCGCCCACCTGTGGCGCCAGCCCGGTGAGGCCACCGCCGGCTGCACGGCCATGCCACAGGCACGCATGCAAGCGCTGCTGGATTGGCTGCGGCCGCAGGACACGCCGCGCTTCGTGCTGCTGCCGCGCGCCGAGTACGCGCGCCTGCAGGCGCAGTGGCAGCTGCCCGCATTGACCGGAGCACACCCTTGAGCGCCCAGGACGAACCGCAGCTGCAGCGCGCGGTCAGCCGCTGGCAGATCGTCGGCCTGTCGATCAACGATGTGGTCGGCAGCGGCATCTACCTGCTGCCCGCCGCCACCGTCGCCCTGCTCGGCCCTTTCAGCCTGTGGGGCGTGGTCGCCGCCGGCATCGTCGTCGCCCTGCTGGTGCTGTGCTACGCGCAGGCCGCCAGCTACTTCGATGAACCCGGCGGCAGCTACCTGTATGCGCGTGAGGCGTTCGGCCGCTTCGCCGGCTTCGAGATCGGCTGGATGATCTGGCTGACCCGCATCAGCTCGGCCGCTGCGCTCAGCAATGCGCTGGCCGATGCGGTCGCGCGCTTCTGGCCGTGGGCCGGCGCCGGCATGGGCCGCATCGCGGTGGTCGTGGTGTCGCTGGGCTTCCTCACCGGGGTCAACATCATCGGCGTGCGCTCGGCGGCGCGTACCGGCATCGTGCTGGTCATCGGCAAGATGCTGCCGCTGCTGCTGTTCGTGGCCATCGGCGCGTTCTACATCGACCCGCAGCTGGCGTTCTCCGGCCAGCGCCCGGACCCGCATGACCTGCAGCGCATGGGCGAGGCCGCGCTCCTGCTGCTGTACGCCTATGCCGGTTTCGAGAACATCCCGGCCGCGGCCGGCGAATACCGCAACCCGCGCCGCGACATCCCGTTCGCCCTGATCACCATGATCGTCACCGTCACCGTCATCTACGGTGCGGTGCAGCTGGTGGCGCAGGGCACGCTGGCCGGCCTGGCCAGTTCAGCCACGCCGCTGGCCGATGCCGCGGCCGGTTTCGGTGGCGAAGCCCTGGCGCTGATCCTCACCGTCGGCGCGACCATCTCCATCCTCGGCACCAACAGCAACACGATGATGATGGGACCGCGCTTCCTGTTCGCCCTGGCCCGCGATGGCTACGGCCCGAAGGTGCTGGCGC
>JAFAFD010000343.1 GCA_023423675.1 Pseudomonadota bacterium
ACTAGCAGTCGGCTCTACCACGCGTTGTTCGGCCTTACCGCTCGGTCGCCGACTCGACCACCATGTCCAGCACGTACGCCTGCGACGGCGCATCGGCCGGCGGGTTCTTCACCGCGAAGCGCTTCACGCGCACCACGTTGCGCACGCCGTCTTCGTGGGTGTAGCCCTCGATGCTGCCGTAGAAGTTCTCGAACTTGCCGGGCTCGCCCTGCTTCAGGCCCTTGTCGTCGAACTTCACCTCACGCACCTGCAGGCACTGGTAATCCGGAATCAGCGGGTGCGAGCACTTCTGGGTCTTCGCGGCCACTTCCAGGAAGACGGTTTCGCCCGGGCCGCCGTAGCGGGTTTCGGCGGTCGGTTCCGGCGTGAACACCAGCACGTCGCCCTTGCCGGTGGTCAGGGTCAGCGCGCCATCGGCACCCTGCGCGGCCTTCAGCTCGCCCTGCAGGCGGCTGGACACCGCTTCGTCCAGCGCCATCAGCGCCTTGTCGGTGCAGGCCATCATCGTCGACGCCATCGCGCCCACCTTCAGCGTGCCGTTGTCGAGCGTGTAACCACCGCCGAGGCGGTTGCAGGTGTTGCTCACCGACAGGCGGCCATCGGCGAAGTCCAGGGTGACCGGCTTGTCATCGCGGGCGAACAGCGCATCGATGCGCGTGCCGTCGGCCGCGGTGGCCTGCTTCAGCAACCAGTGCTGGCTCTGCAGGCGCTGCGCATCCAGGTGCGCCAGCGTCTGCTGGTCCGCTGCCTTGGTGGCGGCCGGGGCCACGTCGTCGCCGCCGGTACCGGCGGGGGTCGGGGTCTGGCTGCAGGCGGCCAGCAGGGCCAGCGGGAGGAGCAGGGTGAGCGTGCGGTTCATGGTGGTGAGTCTCCTTGAGGAACCTGGAAAAACGGGTCGGGACCGGGAATGGGGTTGCCCGGTCCCGGCGTTGTTCAGCTACCGGCAGGCAACCACAGCAGCAATGCGGCGCCCAGGGCGATGCGGTAAACGGCAAACGCGGTGAACCTGTGCGACTTGATGTAGCCCATCAGCCACTTCACTACGACGAAGCCGGTGATGGCAGCGGCAACGAAGGCCACGCCGACGTCGGTCCAGTTCTCGCTGGCCAGGTTTCCTTCCTTGGCCAGTTCCAGGAAGGTGTAGGCGCTGGCGGCGAACATGGTGGGAATGCCTAGCAGGAACACGAACTCGGCGGCGGCCGCGCGGCGGCTCAGGCCCAGCAGCATGGCCAGGAAGATCGCCGAGGCCGAACGCGAGGTGCCGGGGAACACGCCGGCCACCACCTGCGCCAGGCCCACGCCGATCGCCACCGTCCAGGTCACCTGGTCACGGTCGGGCAGGCGAGCGGTGTAGGCCTCCACCAGCAGCATCCAGACGCCGCCGATGATCAGCGCCCAGGCCACCGGGCCCACGGTTTCCGGCAGCGACCAGCCGGCCTTGCGCACCACCAGGCCGACCACGGCAGTCACCAGGAAGGCCGCGCCCAGCTTGAACACGTACTCGCGGTTCTCGCGCTGGCCGAAGCCGGTGGCCAGCTGCAGCAGGCGCTGGCGGAACACCAGCACCACGGCCAGGATCGCGCCGGCCTGGATGATGATGTTGAAGAAGTCCGAACGCGCGCCCAGCCAGTGCTGGGCAATCAGCAGGTGGCCGGTGCTGGAGATCGGCAGGAATTCGGTGAGGCCTTCGAGGATGCCCAGCAACAGGGCGGAGAGCAGATCGGACATGGATGGAATGGGCGCCGGCAGCGGAAGGAAGAAGGTCGAGAGGATAGACGATCCCTGCCGCACCAAACGGGTGCGGAAGGGGATGCGTGCACCCCTTTGGTGCGCACCGCTGTGCACCGCGCCGGGGCGCTCTGTTTGAAATCAACGACTTGCGTTCTCGAAAAAGTTGGCACGGTCATTGCTCTACCTCAAGCAGGCATTCATCCCCATCCGAGGTCGTACCGATGTCCGTGGAAAACGTTGAGAAGCTGATCAAGGACAACCAGATCGAGTTCGTCGATCTGCGTTTCGTGGATATGCGTGGCGTCGAGCAGCACGTCACCTTCCCGGTCAGCATCATCGAACCGTCGCTGTTCGAAGAAGGCAAGATGTTCGACGGCAGCTCCATCGCCGGCTGGAAGGGCATCAACGAGTCGGACATGGTCCTGCTGCCGGACCCGGCCAGCGCCTATGTCGATCCGTTCTACGCCGATCCGACCATCGTCATCAGCTGCGACATCCTCGACCCCGCCACCATGCAGCCGTACGGCCGCTGCCCGCGCGGCATCGCCAAGCGCGCCGAGGCCTACCTGAAGTCCTCCGGCATCGCCGAAACCGCGTTCTTCGGCCCGGAGCCGGAATTCTTCATCTTCGATTCGGTCCGTTTCGCCAATGAAATGGGCAACACCTTCTTCAAGGTCGATTCGGAAGAAGCTGCCTGGAACAGCGGCGCCAAGTACGACGGCGCCAACAGCGGCTACCGTCCGGGCGTGAAGGGGGGTTACTTCCCCGTTCCGCCGACCGACACCCTGCACGACCTGCGCGCTGAAATGTGCAAGACCCTGGAACAGGTCGGCATCGAAGTGGAAGTGCAGCACCACGAAGTCGCCACCGCCGGTCAGTGCGAGATCGGCACCAAGTTCAGCACCCTGGTGCAGAAGGCCGACGAACTGCTGCGCATGAAGTACGTCATCAAGAACGTGGCGCACCGCAACGGCAAGACCGTCACCTTCATGCCCAAGCCGATCGTCGGCGACAACGGCAGCGGCATGCACGTGCACCAGTCGCTGTCCAAGGGCGGTACCAACCTGTTCTCCGGTGACGGCTACGGCGGCCTGAGCCAGCTGGCGCTGTGGTACATCGGCGGCATCTTCAAGCACGCCAAGGCCATCAACGCCTTCGCCAACTCGGGCACCAACAGCTACAAGCGCCTGGTGCCGGGCTTCGAAGCCCCGGTGATGCTGGCCTACTCGGCCCGCAACCGTTCGGCCTCGTGCCGCATTCCGTGGGTGTCCAACCCGAAGGCACGCCGCATCGAAATGCGCTTCCCCGATCCGATCCAGTCGGGCTACCTGACCTTCACCGCGCTGATGATGGCCGGCCTGGACGGCATCAAGAACCAGATCGACCCGGGCGCACCGAGCGACAAGGATCTGTACGACCTGCCGCCGGAAGAAGAGAAGCTGATCCCGC
>JAFAFD010000344.1 GCA_023423675.1 Pseudomonadota bacterium
GCTCGGCTCCGCGCCAGCGGACCGGAAGGCAGCCGAGGATGGGCTCGGCTCTACAGGAGGCAGAATCTGTTACAGCGGCCGTGCCGGATCCACCAGCCCATACTGGCTGGCCATGCGCGCCAGCGCGATGTTGTCGCTGATCCCCATCTTCTCGAACAACCGCGCCTTGTGCGTGTTCACCGTCTTCGCACTCAGGCTCAGGCGCCGCGCGATGTCCTCCTGGCGCAGGCCCTGGGTCAGCAGCAGCGCCACTTCCAGCTCGCGCGGCGACAGCGTATCGAACGGCGAGGCATTGCCTTCCACCGTGGACAGCGCCAGGTTCTGCGCGATGCTGGTGCCCAGGTAACGGCGCCCGGCCGCCACGTCACGCACCGCACGCAGCAGCTCCTGCGCATCGCAGCCCTTGCCGATGTAGCCGGCGGCGCCCGCCTCCAGCAGTCGCTTCGGCAGCGGGCCGTCTTCCAGCACGGACACGATCACCACGCGCGTGGCGCGGTGGCCACGGACGATGCGCTCGGTCACTTCCATGCCACTGACGCCCGGCAGGTGCAGGTCGCACAGCACCACGTCCGGCAGCAGCTGGCGGATCTCGCGCAGGCCGTCCTCGCCGGTCTCGGCTTCGCCCACCACCTCGATGTCGGTTTCACCCGACAGGATCATCTTCATACCGGTGCGGACCAGCGCGTGGTCGTCCACCAGGTAGACTCGAATCGTCATTCACGTACCTCTTCGAATGCGGCCATTGCGGGCCACGCTAGGCAGGGCATCCGGGCACCGCAAGCACGATGACTGCGCAAAAACGGCAATCTGCCTTGCGCATCACATTCTTCGCACATCGATGTTGCCCCCTGTCCCACAGAACCCGTTACAACGAAACAACCTGCTGCTGCATGGACGTCCCCGAAGGGGCATCCACGTCACTCCCCTGTTGCGATCGCTTCGCTGGCCGCTGCTGGCGGCGAACCGCGGTGTCGCCAAGGTTGCCGGCGACTGAACATGACCAGATAGCACCCTACCACCCAAACCAGCGCCGCACACCATCCGGCGAGGATATCGGAGGGGTAATGCACCCCGAGGTAGACCCGCGAGAGGCTGACCAGCAGGCTGAACAGCGGCGCCAGCACCAGGACCGGCCAGCGCCAGCGGGTGTTCCACGCCAGCAGCACCAGGGTCGCGGCCAGGGTCATGCTGCCCATCGCGTGCCCGCTGGGGAAGCTGAACGTCGATTCCGGCGCGATCGATTCCCACAGGCTGGGGCGGTCGCGCTGGAAGAACTGCTTGCTGCCCATGTTCAGCAGCGCCGAGCCGACGAAGCACACGGCCACGAAGGTCGCTTCGCGCCAGCGCCGCCGCCACAGCAGCGCGCCGACGATCAGCACGTCCGCCGGAATCAGGAACCATTCGTAGCCCAGTTTCGACAACAGCACGAAGCAGCGGTCCAGCCACGGCGAATGCAGCCCGTGCATCTGCCACAGCAGCGGGGCGTCGAAATGGAACGACTCGAACTCGTGCACTTCATCGGCCAGGGCGACGAAGCCGGCCAGCGGCAGCAGCACGCCGGCAAACAGCAGCACCAGGCGCCACGTATTGCGCCCCATCCAGTGTCGGAAGCCGGACGCCGGTTCCGGCGCGGCCAGGATCGGCGGCTTACCCGCCGATCCGGACATACTTCTGTTCGACGTAGTCGTCGATCAGGGCAACGAATTCCTGGGCGATGTTGTCGCCACGCAGGGTCACCTTCTTCTCGCCGTCGACGAACACCGGCGCGGCCGGCGTTTCGCCGGTGCCCGGCAGGGAAATGCCGATGTTGGCGTGGCGCGACTCACCCGGGCCGTTGACGATGCAGCCCATCACCGCCAAGGTCATGTTTTCCGCACCGGGGTGCTGCACCTTCCAGACCGGCATCTTCTCGCGCACGTGGTTCTGCACGACCTTGGCCAGTTCCTGGAAGAACTCGGAGGTGGTGCGGCCGCAGCCCGGGCAGGCGGTGACCAGCGGGGTGAAGGCGCGCTGGCCGGTGGTCTGCAGCAGTTCCTGGGCGACGATCACTTCCTGCGTACGCGACTGGCCTGGCTCGGGCGTCAGCGAAATGCGGATGGTGTCACCGATGCCTTCCTGCAGCAGCACGCTCAGCGCCGCCGCCGAGGCGACGATGCCCTTGCTGCCGATGCCGGCTTCGGTCAGGCCCAGGTGCAGGGCGAAATCCGAACGCTGGGCCAGGTCGCGGTACACCGCGATCAGTTCCTGCACGCCGCTGACCTTGGCCGAAAGAATGATGCGATCGCGCGGCAGGCCGATCTCCACCGCCTGCTCGGCCGAATCCAGCGCCGAACGGATCAGCGCCTCGCGCAGCACGCGGCCGGCGTCCCAGGGCTGTTCGCGGTGGTTGTTCTCGTCCATCAGCTTCGCCGCCAGGGCCTGGTCCAGCGAGCCCCAGTTGGCGCCGATGCGCACCGGCTTGTTGTAGCGGATGGCGAACTCGATCAGCTGGGCGAACTGCAGGTCCTTCTTCTTGCCGAAGCCGACGTTGCCCGGGTTGATGCGGTACTTGGCCAGCGCTTCGGCACAGGCCGGCTCGGCCGTCAGCAGCTGGTGGCCGTTGTAGTGGAAGTCACCGATCAGCGGCACGTCGATGCCCATCATCGCCAGCTTGTCGACGATGCGCGGAATGGCCGCGGCCGCCTCGACAGTGTTGACGGTCAACCGCACCATTTCCGAACCGGCCCGCCACAATTCGGCCACCTGCTTCACGCTGGAGGCGACGTCGGAGGTGTCGGTGTTGGTCATCGACTGCACCACCACGGGCTTGCCGCCACCTACGGTGACCCCGCCGATCTGGACGGCATGGGTCTGGCGACGGGACCAGGCGGTGGCATCGGAGGGTTGGGTCGGGCGGGTGACGGCGTCGTGCATGGGCGCATTCTACCGCCCGGCCCTGCATTCCGGGCGATTCCCATTCAGCCGTCGGCACGTCTGCGGCCGATTGTCGCAGGCAGGTTGCCCGGTGAACGCATACGATGGTCGGGCATGACCGGTCCCGACGCCCCCTTCCTACGCACCCTGTGCAGCCTGCGCTGGCTGGCCGTGGCCGGCCAGGCCGCGACGATCCTGGTCGCCACCTGGGTCCTCGGCCTGCCGCTGCCGCAGCTGCCGCTGTGGGCGGGCGTGGCCGTGCTGGCCGCGTTCAACCTGTATACGCAGCTGCGCCCGGAACCGGACGATACCGCGCCGCTGACCGCGTTCGGTCACATCCTGGTCGATGTGATCATCCTGACCTGGATGGTCGGCTGGAGTGGCGGCATCGCCAACCCCTTCGGCTCGCTGTTCCTGATCCTGATTGCCTTGGCCGCCTTCGCCCTGCCCCTGCGCTGGGCCCTGGCGGTGGCCACCGCCTGCCTGCTCGGCTACGCCGCCAGCGGCCTGTTCGGGCAACCGCTGCCGAGCGGCTACTTCCGCGCACTCGATCTCAACCGCTGGGGCGTGGTCGCCAACTTCCTGCTGTCGGCGGCGGTGGTACTGACCTTCTCAACCCGCCTGGCGATGGCCCTGCGCGTGCGCGAACTGGAACTGTCGGCGCTGCGCGAGCGTTTCGCCCGCAACGAAGGCATCGTCGCCCTGGCCACCCATGCGGCCTCGGTGGCGCACGAGCTGAACACCCCGCTGGCAACCATGACCCTGCTCGCCGACGATGTGGCCGAGCGCAGCGAAGAACCGGAAGTGCGCGAGGACATGGAAACCCTGCGCGAGCTGCTGGTGCAATGCCGTGAGCGCGTGCTGGCGCTGGCTGCACCGGCCTCCACCGACGGCCCCGGCCGCAGTCACTCCAGCGCCCAGCAGGTGTTGGAACAGTGGCGGCTGGTGCGCCCGACCATCGACCTGCACCGCAATGACGATGCACCGCTGCGCCTGCCGCTGGACCCCGGCGTCGGCCACCTGCTGATGGTGCTGCTGAACAACGCCGCCGATGCCGGCGAACAGGCCGGGCGACCGCGCGTGGACCTGGAGCTGCGGATCGACGGCGAGGATCTGATCGGCGAAGTGCGCGACTACGGCCATGGCTTCAACGCGCGCGCCGCGGTGCTGCCGGGCAAGCTGTTCGGCAGCAGCAAGAGTGAGGGCATGGGCGTCGGCCTGGCCCTGTCCCACGCCACCATCGAACGCCTGCAGGGCGAGATGTGGATGCGCCCGGCGCAAGGCGCCGGCAGCCGCGTCGGCTTCCGCCTGCCCCTGGCTCCCCACGAGGAAACCCCATGAGTGCCTCAACCCTCGGCCTGCTGGTCGACGACGACGAACTGTACCTGCGCACGCTGCAGCGCAGCCTGGCCCGCAAGGGTCTGGAAACGCAGACCGCGCAGGACGCCGCCAGCGCGCTGGCCTTGGCCCGCCAGCATCCGCCGGCATTCGCCTTGATCGACCTGAAGCTGGGCAGCGATTCCGGGCTGGCCTTGATCCAGCCGCTGCGCGCCCTGCGCGCGGACATGCGGATCCTGCTGGTGACCGGCTACGCCAGCATCGCCACCGCGGTGGAGGCGATCAAGCTGGGTGCGGATGATTACCTGCCGAAACCGGCGACGGTGCCGATGATCCTGCGTGCACTGGGCGAGGAAGACGACGGCCCGGCCGACGATGGCGAAATGGAAGTGCCCGACGCGATGACGCCGATCAGCCGCCTGCAGTGGGAACACATCCAGCAGGCGATGCACGAGACAGGCGGCAACGTGTCGGCCGCCGCACGCCTGCTCGGCATGCACCGGCGCTCGCTGCAGCGCAAGCTGGCCAAGCGGCCGAGCCCGGAACGCGACCCGAGCAGGTAAGGCGCCGCTGCGCTCGCCGGGCATGGCCCGGCGCTACC
>JAFAFD010000359.1 GCA_023423675.1 Pseudomonadota bacterium
AGCCATGCTCGACTGCTTCTGTAACAGGCAATCGGCGAAGAGCAGTCGAGCATGGCTCGACTCTACAGAAGCAGGTCAATCGTCATCGCCCGCAGTAGATCCACGCCATACGTGGATGAAAGCCCGACGGAATCACAATGAGGGGCAAAGCCCTTCGCTGTGCGAAGGGATCCGACCCCGGATTGATCACCCTACTCCGCCCGCCAGTAGATCCACGCCATGCGTGGATGAAAGCCCGACGGAATCACAATGAGGGGCAAAGCCCTTCGCTGTGCGAAAGGATCCGACCCCGGGTTGATCACCCTACTCCGCCGGCCTTCCAGTAATACCGCACCACATGGAAGAACACCGGCGCGGCGAAGCACACTGAATCCAGCCGGTCGAGCATGCCGCCATGGCCCTCGATCATGTGGCCCCAGTCCTTGATGCCGCGGTCGCGCTTGATCGCCGACATCACCAGGCCACCCCAGAACCCCATCAGGTTGATCAGCAGCGACAGGCCGAATGCCTGCAGCGGCGTGAACGGAGTGATCCACCACAGCGCCGCACCCAGCGCGCTGGCACTGAGCACGCCACCGACGAAACCTTCCACCGTCTTCGACGGCGACAGCTTCGGGGCAATCAGACGCTTGCCCAGCAGCTTGCCCCAGATGTACTGCAGGACGTCCGAGGACTGCACCACGATCACCAGGAAGGCGAACAGCAGCACGTTGCGCGACGGGTCGTGGCCGGGCACATGCAGGTTCAGCAGCAGCGGCACGTGCGAGATGCAGAACACGCAGATCATCAGCCCCCACTGCACCTTGGCCGTGCGTTCCAGGTAGTGCGTGGTGTCGCCACCGATGGTCGACAGGATCGGCAGGAACAGGAACGCATAGACCGGAATCAGCAGCGTGTACATGCCGTACCAGTCGATCCACACCAGGTAGTACTGCCATGGCAGCACAATGTAGAACGCGGCCAGCAGCGCGTAGTAATCACCCGAGCGCGTGGGCGCCAGGGTGATGAATTCGCGCAGCGCGAACAGCGAGATGATCGCGAACAGCACGATCACACCGGCGCGGCCGAACAGCAGCGCACCGCCGACGACAATCGCCATCACCCACCACGCGCGGATGCGCGAGACGAGATTGGCGATGACCGCGCTGGGGTTCTCGCGCTGGCGCCAGCGCAGCGTCTCCGATACCAGCGTGGCCAGCACCAGCACCGCACCGACACCGGCAAACAGCAGGCCGGTCTGCTGGCCCACGCTCTGCGTGGCCAGGTCGCCGGATACATCCAGCAGGAAGCTCATGCGCGGCCTCCGTTCGGTGCCAGGTCCAGCAGCGCCTGGCGGCTGCGCGCGAGGAACGCGGCCTTGTCCTCATCGGCCTGCAGGCGCAGCGGCGTGCCGAAGGTCGCCGTGCACAGCAGCGGCAGTGGCAGGAAACGCCCCTTGGGCATCACCCGCTTCAGGTTGTCGATCCACACCGGTACGAACTCCAGTTCCGGGCGCTGCCGCGCCAGATGATAGATGCCACTCTTGAACGGCAGCAGCGGTTCCTCGCCGATGTTGCGCGTGCCTTCCGGGAACAGGATCAGCGAACATCCCTCGTCCACCGCATCGCGCAGCCCCTGCAGCGGATCCTGCTGGCGCCGCGCGGCGTCGCGCTCGACCAGCACGCCGTTGAACACCGCATCGATCAGGTAACGGCGCAGTGCATCGCCCTGCCAGTACTCTGCAGCGGCGACGGGTCGCACCTGGCGACGCAGCGCCGGCGGCATCGACGACCAGATCAGCACGAAATCGCCATGGCTGGCGTGGTTGCCGTAGTACACGCGGTGCTCGCTTGACGGCGCACAGCCGATCCACAGCGCGCGCGCACCGGTCACCACATGGATCGCGCCACTGCAGGCGCGGGCGATCAGCTCAGCAAACATCGTTACCTCCGCTCAGGTCTGCGGCCACAGCACGGCCAGCAGCAGCACCGCAAACTGCAGCAGCGTGGCCACGTACTGGCGCACCAGCAGGCGGCGCATGCCGATCCAGCGTACGTCCCAGCCGCGCACCGGCGCCTGCGCCTCGCGGCGGCGCAGGCCGGCGGTGTGCAGGGCCGCATCCACCCGCTCAGCCGCCGCCTCACCCTGCAGGTGTTCGCACAGCAGCAGCTGCAGCAGGCTGGCATCCAGCTGCACGCGCACGGCGTAATACGCCTGCACCACGCCCACAGCCACGCTCAGCAGCAGCAGGCCGGCGGCGAACATCGCCAGGCCGGGCTCGATGCCCAGCAGCAACAACGCCACCAGCAGCAGGCCCAGTGACAGCGCGGCGGGCAACCGGCCCTGGTGCAGCAGCAGGTGCATCATCGGCAGATCGGCAGTGGTACTCATGCAGTGCGCTCCCGTGCGGCGGCGGCCGCGATGGCCTGTAGGTGAACGTCATGCAGGACGATGGACGGCCGTGCGGCACGCACCCGCGCCACCGCTTCGGCGGCGCTGCATACCCGGCCGCTGCGCAGCAGCCAGGTGGCGACGCTGGCCGCACTGCGCGAGTAGCCCAGCGCGCAGCACACCAGCAGCGGCCCCTGCGCACGCAGGGCTTCGATGGCATCGGCGGCCTCGGCCAGCTGCGCCGGCGTGGGCACCACCAGATCCAGCATCGGCACGCTGGCATAGGCTGCGCCCGGCGCCGTGCAGGACAGCTCGGCGCAGGCATCGACCACGCCGCGCAACGGCACTGGCAGCGCGGCGCAGGGAATGCGGCCCAGCCACACGCCACCGGCCACTTCCACCGGCTGCGGCGCACTACGCGTCCACAACCGCGAATTGATCCAGGCCGCGGCCAGGTACGGTGCCAGCAGCCAGCGCGCGGCCATGGTCAGTCGCCCATCGGCGCGCTTCTGGAACACCGCCGTGCCCAGCCCGGCATAGGCCAGCGCCACCAGCAGCAGCGACACCACCGGCCACAGCAGCCACAGCGCCGCGCCCCCCAGCAGCACCACCGGCACCAGCAGCACCGCGGCGCCCAGCAGATAGAACGAGGCCAGGCGCCAGCGCTTTGGATCACGCGCCGTGCGCCACGCCCGCAGCGGCGGCGTGCCCTGCTCCGGCCACAGCCACACGCACAGCCAGCCGGCCAGCAGGCCGGTGGGCACATCGATGAAGTGGTGCTGGAAGGTGGTCAGCACCGAGACGCCGATCAGCAGCGCCCAGCCATGCAGCAGCCAGCGCCACGCGCCCTGCAGGTACTGCGCGTACTTCACCCACAGCACGATCAGCAGCACGATGTGCAGCGACGGCGCCTGGTTGAACGGCTTGTCGAAACCCAGCAGCACATCGAACAGCCAGCCGAACACGCCGCCGATCTCCGGACGTTCAAAGCTGAAGCGCAGCGGCCACAGCAGGAAGCAGGCCACCGCGATCAGCTGCGCGCTGAACAGCCGCAGCGCGTGCCGGTCCAGCTCAAGGCGCTGCCGGCACAGGAAGAACGAGATCGCGTAGAACAGATCGATCGACCAGTACGGCACGATCGTCCACGGCACGAACGGAATGTGCGATTCCCAGGCGAATGCCATCACCGGCAGCACGGCGTGGCGCCCGGCCATCCAGTTGGCGAAGCCGTAGCTGGCGAAGAAGAACGGACCCAGCAGCACCAGCCACAGCAGGGCGCGCCGCCAAGGGCGCCCTGCCGCGGCCAGCGGGGTGGCAGCCAGCGTCGCCATCAGGCGGTCCGGCGCGCCAGCGACACGGTGAAGATGCCGAACTCGTCGATGCGCTGCGCCACCTTCTCGAAGCCGGCCAGGCGCACCAGCTCATCCATTTCCTGCTGGGTACGACGGCGCATCACCCACGCCGCACCACCGCGGTGGCTGGTCAGCGCGCGGGCGATGAATTCCAGCTGCGGATGCCAGGGCTGGCCGGTATAGGCCAGGTAGCCGCCCACCGGCACGGTCGCGGCGATGCCCTGCAGCGAACGCAGCACCGCATCGTTGTCGGGGAACAGTTCGTACAGGCCCGACACCACCGCCAGCGTCGGCGCCGGGTCGACCTGCGCCAGCTGCATCGGATCGAACGCATCGCCCTGCTCGAAGCGGGCAATGTCGGACGCGCCGAGGCGCTCGATCAAGGCCTGGCCCTGGGTCACGTTCAGATCGCTGAAATCACGCAGCACGATGCGCTCGGCACGCTGTTCGCCCTGGCCCAGTGCTTCCAGCACATAGCGGCCGTGGCCGGCGGCCACGTCCAGCACGCGCACCGGCGTGCCCTGCCCGCGCAGGCGCTGGGCGGCGTCGCGCAGCAGTTCCTGCAGGTGCTGGCCGCGGATGCGGATGCCACGCCAGCCGATCGCATCGAGATAGTTGCGGTCGACCATGCGGCCCAGCGGGCCCTTGCCGCGCGCTTCGTCGCGATAGATGTAGTCCAGCGTGCTGCCCGAATCGAAGCCGGTCTGCAGGCCCAGCGCGATGCCTTCGGAAAGCGTGCCGCCAACGCGCAGGCCGCCACGCACCACGCGCCAGCGCAGGTCGGCCAGGCTGTTGCGCTCCGGCGGCCAGGCCAGGATTTCCGATTCTTCGAAGGTCGGCCCGTGACGGTGCGCATCGCGCCGCGATAGTTCGCGCAGCGGCTCGGCGAAGCGCGCCTGGATGAAGCTGCGGATGCGCGCCAGCGCCGGCGCGCGATCACGTTCGCCCAGCGTGTCGTGGAAGAAGCCCGGCAGGTGCACGCGCTCCTTGACCGGGCTGGACAGGCGCTCGTAGAAGCGGTCCTGCGGGCCACGGTGCACGACGAAATCCGAACCGGACACCAGCAGCTGCACCGGCACGCTGATCGCCTGCGCATCGGCGACGATGCGGTCGGCGGCCTCGTACAGGCCCAGCAGCACGCGCACCGAGATTGGCCGGGTGATCAGCGGATCGGTGCGGTAGCTTTCCACCCGCGCCGGATCGTGGGTCAGCCACTGCGGCTTGACGTAACTGTTGACGAAGAAGTTGCCGCGCAGCTTCTGCATCAGGGTCAGGCCAGCGCGCGCGAACGGCACGTACAGCTTCACCTTGAACGCCGGCGAGGCCATCACCAGCGCGCGCAGGCGCGGCGCGTAGTCGTGCACCCAGGTGGCGGCCACCACGGCGCCCACGCTCTGCGCGATCACCACGATGTCCTCCACCGCGATGCCGTGCTCGGCACCGATGTGGGCGATGAAGCTGTCGAGGTCGCGCACCAGCGCCGGGAAGCCCGGGGCATCGCCGCGCGCGCCCGGCGAACGACCGTTGCCGCGCGCATCCCAGGCGAAGAACGCGGTATCGGGCAGGTCCAGCTCATCGACCAGGTGGGTGACCCGGCCGGAATGCTCGTGGCCGCGATGCAGCAGCACGATGGCCTTGGCCGGCGTGGTGGTCGTGGTGCTCGCCCAGTACCGGTAGAACAGCGGTACCTGGTCGAAGCTGTGGAATTCCCGTTCCTGCGCCTGACGCATGCAATCTCCAGATTGATAAGGCGTGTAGTCTTGTTGTTTGTCGTTGATTACTGCGGCGGAGTCGCCGCTTGCTGCAGCCCGCGGCGGACGCGGTTGATCATCGTCAGCACGCACAGTGCGGCCATGGCCGCAGCCACGCCAGTGACCGTCATCGCGCCAACCCACCCGAAGGCCAGCAGCAGGCCCAGCGCCCCGATCACGAACGCGCGGTCGCTCTTGCCCATCGGGCCGTCGTAGCGGCGGCTGGCACCGACCATCAGCCCCAGTACGCCGGCGTATTCGCTCAGCGCCGCGGTCCAGGCCAGCAGCCACAGCGCCTCGGGCCGCACGCCCGGCACGCTGAGCAGGGCCAGGTACAGCGCGGCGTCGGCGATCACATCGCACAACTCGTTCAGGTAGGCGCCCAGCTTGGACTGCTGGCCGAACTCGCGGGCCAGCATGCCGTCGACGGCGTTGAGGGCCATGCGCAGCAGCATCCACAGCGGCAGCAGCAGGTACAGCAGCGGCTGCGCGGGCGCGCAGCACCCTACGGCGGCGGCCACCAGCAGCGAGACCACGGCGGCAGCCACGGTCACCGTGTTGGCGGTGATGCCGAGGCGGTAGAGCCCGCGCACGGCCGGACGCAAGAGGTCCTGGAAACGTCCTTTCAATGCATAGATCGACACGATCTGAACCCGCTGATCCCTGGCAGTTCCGGCATAGCCTACCCCATCGCGTGTTCAGCCCGGCATGCGGATGCAGGCCGTTTTCCCCTGGCGGGGCCAGCAAAGCGCGCCAGCAGCGCCCGCCACCGGCCCCCACGAACTACAATATCGGCCCCGCTCCGCTGCCGATTGCCCTGTCCCCATGACTGCTGATCTGTTGCCCGTCCGTCGGGCCCTCCTTTCTGTTTCCGACAAGACCGGCCTGGCCGAGCTGGCTACCGCGCTGGCTGCCCGCGGCGTCGAGCTGCTGTCCACCGGCGGTACCGCCAAGGCCATTCGCGACATGGGCCTGGCCGTAAAGGACGTGGCCGACGTCACCGGTTTCCCGGAAATGATGGACGGCCGGGTCAAGACCCTGCACCCGATGGTGCACGGCGGCCTGCTCGGCCGTTCGGGCCTGGATGACGCGGTGATGGCCGAGCACGGCATCGGCGCCATCGACCTGCTGGTGCTGAACCTGTACCCGTTCGAAGCGGTCACCGCCAAGGCCGACTGCAGCCTGGCCGACGCGGTGGAGAACATCGACATCGGCGGCCCGGCCATGCTGCGCTCGGCGGCCAAGAACTTCGCCCGCGTGGCGGTCGCCACCGACCCCTCGCAGTACGCTGAACTGCTGGCCTCGCTGGACGCCAACGACGGCCAGCTGAGCGCAGGCACCCGCTTCGCCTTCTCGGTGGCCGCGTTCAACCGCGTCGCCCAGTACGACGCGGCCATCAGCAACTACCTGTCGGCGGTCACCGCCACCGACGCCGCCGTGCCGGCGCGTGCCGAGTACCCGGCGCAGATGAACTCCACCTTCGTGAAGGTGATGGACCTGCGCTACGGCGAGAACCCGCACCAGAGCGGCGCGTTCTACCGCGACCTGTACCCGGTGCCGGGCACCCTGGCCACGTTCCAGCAGCTGCAGGGCAAGGAACTGAGCTACAACAACCTGGCCGATGCCGATGCGGCGTGGGAATGCGTGCGCCAGTTCGATGCGCCGGCCTGCGTCATCGTCAAGCACGCCAACCCGTGCGGCGTGGCCGTCGGTGCCGGCAACGGCGATGCCTACGAGCTGGCCTACGCCACCGACCCGACCAGCGCCTTCGGCGGCATCATCGCCTTCAACAAGCCGCTGGACGCCGCTACCGCGAAGGTCATCCTCGACCGCCAGTTCGTCGAAGTGCTGATCGCCCCGGACTACGAGCCGGCCGCGCTGGAATACGCGCAGAAGAAGGCAAACGTGCGCGTGCTGCGCATCCCGCACGGTGATGGCCTGAACAACTTCGACAGCAAGCGCGTGGGCTCGGGCCTGCTGCTGCAGTCCTCGGACAACCGCGGCATGACCCGTGACGAACTGAAGGTGGTCAGCAAGGTCGCGCCGACCGACAAGCAGTTCACCGACCTGCTGTTCGCCTGGAACGTGGCCAAGTTCGTGAAGTCCAACGCGATCGTCTACGCCAAGGACAACCGCACGATCGGCGTCGGCGCCGGCCAGATGAGCCGCGTCTACTCCGCGCGCATCGCCGGCATCAAGGCGGCCGACGCGAACCTGGTGGTGGAAGGTTCGGTGATGGCCTCCGATGCGTTCTTCCCGTTCCGCGATGGCATCGACGCCGCAGCGGCCGCCGGCATCAAGGCCGTCATCCAGCCGGGCGGTTCGATGCGCGATGCCGAAGTGATCGCCGCCGCCGACGAACATGGCCTGGCCATGGTGTTCACCGGCGTTCGCCACTTCCGCCACTGATCCTGGAGCGACACGGATGTCCGCAGTCTCGATCAAGCCCCTGGTTCTGCCCGCCCTGATGGGCGCGGCCCTGCTGGCCGGCTGCAAGCCTGCCGCCGAGCCGGCACCCGCCTCTGCCCCGCAGGCAGAGGCACCGGCCGCGGCCAGCACCCCACCGGCCGGGCAAGTCAGCCGCCCCGCGCGCCAGCAGGCCTTCCTGACCGCGCCTTACGGCAAGGACGCGCAG
>JAFAFD010000367.1 GCA_023423675.1 Pseudomonadota bacterium
GGTCCGGCGGCGTGCGTGCGGCCAGCGGCAGCTCGCGGCTGGCCAGTCCGGCGCGGTCGCCGCCCAGGCGTCGGCCCTCGTCGATCGGCGGCAGTTACGGGCCGACGCGTGCCAGGTAGATGCGCTCGGCCTGCTGTACCTGCTTGATGAAGGCCAGCGCCTTGTAGGCGAACGGCAGCGCCTGCTCCGGGCGGCCCTGGCGCAGCTCACCCTCGGACGACCACATCTGGTCCAGCGCAGCTTTCAGCGTGGCGCGGGTCTGCGGGTCGAGCAGGGTGGCGGCCTCGGCGTGGTCGTGGGTGTGGCCGTACTCGGACAGCACGTCGGTGGCGCTGCCGAACACCGGTGGCGTGTCGCCGTTGCCGGCGGCACCGCCGTGGTCATGATCGTGGTCGTCATGCGCACCGGCCTGCGCATGTCCGTGGTCATCGTCGTGATCGTGCGCGTCCGCCGTGGGTGCATCACTGGTGGGCAGGTCGCTGGTCGGCGGTGCCTTCGGCGCGCCTTCGCTTTCCTCGCCGAGGAACTGGCCGTAGCGCAGGCGCAGGATACGCTGGTCGACGCCGATGGCATCGCTGCGTTTGATGAAATCATCGGCAGCCAGGCTGCGGCGTTGGCGGATCAGCGCCTCGGCATCGATGATGATCTGCCGCTGGCTGCGGAAGTAGGCCGGCAGCGTCTTCTTGATGCGGCCTTCCAGTTCGGCACCGAGCGCGACTTCGGTGGTCGGCAGGCGCAGGATCACGCTGCTGCTGCGCCCGGTCTGCGCGCTGGGTGCGTGGTTGTCGCGTACTTCCAGCTGGGCGATTACATCGTTGCCGGGCTGCGCGCCGAGTGCCGCAAGGTCGAGTGTGTGGGCGAAGCGCCGCGCGGTGGGCGCGCCGCTGCCGGTGAGGGTGACACTGCGCTGGACGAAGGTGATGTTCTCGCCACTGCCCTGGGTGGTGGTGATCGACAGCTTCGCCTGCGCGGCCACGCCGTAGTCATCGCTGGCTTCGAAGCGCAGCGTCCACTGCCGCTGCCCCGGCGTGCCCAGGACCAGGCTGGCGGCCGGTTCCAGCACGCGCACGCTGGGCGCGCGGTCGGGCACCACATCCAGCCGGTACAGGCGGGTGCTGGCCAGGGCGGGCTCGCTGACCACGCGGTACAGCACCGGCGCGCGGGCTACGTCCTGCGCCTGCCATTGGCCATCGTGCTCGCGCAGCGGCAGCCGTCGCCCGTCGTGGAACTGCAGCCATGCCTTGCTGGGCGTGCGGTCGAAACGCAGCGACCACGACAGCCGGCTGTCCGCGGCCACCTTGGCGTCCAGCGCGTTCTGGGTGAGCGTGGCCTGGCCGGTGTAGGCCGGTGCATCGATCTGCAGGCGGGTCGACTGCAGCTGCAGCGGACCGGGCGCGGCCGTGGGCGCCGTTGCCGTGGCACCGATGCCTGCGGAGACGCCTGCGCTGCGAGGCCAGCCCAGCGCGAGCAGGGCGATGGCCAAGCCGGCGATCCAGCACAGCGCCAGTGCGGCGCGCGGCCAGCGCGGGCGCAGGTCCGGCATCGTGCGTTCCAGCGTGGCCAGCACATGCGCGCGCTGGCGTTGCTGCAACGGGTTGAGGCGGGCGACATCGGCGAACAGCAGGTCGGCGCTGTCCTCGCTGCGGCCGCTGCCATCGAGCTGGCGCTGCAGCCAGCGCCGGTCCAACTGCCTTGCCCGCGCGACGGCCACGCCGGCGCAGGCCAGCAGGGCCAGCGTGCCGACCACGCAGGCGGCATCGAAACCGGCCAGGCGCAGGGTCAGCGCGGTGGCGGCCAGCGTCCACGGCAGGGCAAGCAGCACGGTGATGCCGGCGCGGCGGCGACGTGCGCGCTGCCAGCTGCGCTGCAATACGTTCATGCCGGCCTCCGCGCTGCGCGACTGGCCATCCCGCGTTCCAGCGCGAACAGCAGCACGATGGCCAGCAGCAGCCACGGGGTCAGCTCGCGTGGTGCGGCGGCGGTTGCAGGCAGTACTGCCTGCTGCGGCGCGTGATCGCGCGCATCGCCCACGCGCGGTGGCGATGGTGGCTGCAGGGCCAGCAGCAGGGCCTGCGGCAAGCGGGCATCACGCAGCGCACCGTTGTGGGCGGCGTCCCATTCGCCGGGCAGCGACAGCAGGCGGCCCTGGCCGACGCGCTGCTGCCACAGCAGCGGTGCGCCTTCCGCACTTCGCAGCACCACCGTGGCGGCAGCATCAGGTCTGGCCGCGGTCATCACGCTGCCGCCGTCGCGCAGCCACGCCTGCCACGCAGCCGGCAATGCATCGGTACGGCCCCACACCGCGATTTCGCCGCGTTCGGGGAGCGTGTCGGCAAGCAGCTCGGCGGCGGCGGGCTGGGTGCTCCACGCACGCTGCAGGGCGCCGATCCAGTGCCGCGCGCTGGGCGGCGCCTTGGCATGCACGCGCAGGCGTGGCGAGGCCACTGTGGCCTGTGCACTGGCGAGTGCCATCGCATGCGCCTGCCACTGCACGGGACGCGACAGCTGCAGGCGTGCACCATCGAGGCCGGACAGCGGGTCGGGAACATGCACGGTCAGCGCAGTGCCGGTGGGCAGCCGCGCGTCGAGTTCGCGCAGCAGGCTCGCAAGCGGTGCAGGTGTCGTGGGTGCTGGTTGTTCGACGGACGGGAAGCCGGGCGCCAGCCAATGCCAGTTGCTCTCTTCGCCGGTGCCGCGCAGTGCGCGGGCATCCAGCCCGGGCGCGACCACGGTCCACGCGCTGGGCGGTGCTGCGCTGCCGGTCAGCGCCGGGCGTGCCAGCAGCAGCGCCAGTGCGGCCAGCAACAGCAGGCGCACCAGCAGCAGCGGCCAATCATCGAAGCGGATGCGCTGGCGCGGGCGGATCTGTGCGCGCAGCCAGCGCAATGCGGCGAAGTCCAGCGACGTGTACGGATGGCGCCGCGCCAGGTGGATCAGCAGGGGTAGCAGCCACGCGGCCAGTGCGGCCAGGCCCAGCGGGAACAGCAGGTTCATGCGCCGCCCCCGCGGCCGAACAGCGCCTGCAGCGGCTGGTCCAGCGGCTGGTCGAGCCAGCCGGTGGCGCTGGCGATGCCGCTGGCCTGCAGGCGTGCCTGCAGCGCGCTGTGTGCGGCAGTGAAGCGCTGCAGGTAGTCGGCGCGGATCGCGGCGCCATCGCCCAGCAGTTCCTCGCCGGTTTCCGGATCGCGGAAGCGATGGCCGGCATCGAAGGGGAAGTCGCGCTCGTCGGCGGTCAGCACCTGCAGCAGCATCACCTCGCGACGTGCGCTGGCCAGGTGTTCCAGCAGCACGATGCCGGCTTCATCGAAGCCATCGCCGATGGCCAGCAGCAGATCGCCCGGGCGCACGCGCTCCCACAGCGGGCGCAGGCGGTCGGCGGCCGGCCAGCCACCGCTCGCCTGCAGCGCATGCAGCTGCAGGTGCACACGGTCACGCTGGCGCGCGCCGTTGCCGGCCGGTACCAGCTGCAGGCCATCGCCGTTGATCGCCAGCAGGCCGAAACGATCGCCCTGCTGCAGGGCCAGCTCGACCAGGCAGGCGGCCAGCCCGCGCATGTGGTCCAGGCGCGTACGCTGCGGCACGGCGCGGTCGGCCTGGCTGGCCGAGGCGGTGGCATCGAGCAGCAGCCAGACGGTGATCGGGCTTTCGCGTTCGGATTCACGCACGAAGAAGCGGTCCGAGCGCGCATACAACTTCCAGTCGATCTGGCGCAGTTCATCCCCGGGTTCGTAGGCGCGGTACTGGGCGAATTCCAGGCCGGCACCGCGGCTGCGGCTGGCGTGCTGGCCGATACCGCTGGCGCCACTGGCCAGGCGCGGCCGCAGGCGCAACGTGCGCAGGCGCGCACGCAGTTCCGGTGGCAGGGTCAGCGGTGTACCGGTGCTCACGCCTGCTTCAACCCGGGAAGGGCACGGCCTGCAGCAGCGCCGCGACCACGTCGTCGGCGCGCTTCTGTTCGGCTTCGGCAGCGAAGGACAGCAGCAGGCGATGGCGCATCACCGGTGCAGCCAGCGCCTGCACATCCTCGCGGGTGGCGGCGAAACGGCCCTGCAGCAGTGCACGCGCCTTGGCGGCCAGCACCAGCGACTGCCCGGCACGCGGGCCGGCGCCCCATTTCACCCACTGGTTGATCGCGGCCGGTGCGCCGTCGCCGGGGCGGCTGGCGCGTACCAGGCGGGTGATCCAGGCCAGCACATCGGGGCTGACATGCACCTGGCGCACGGCGGCCTGCAGGGCGATCACCGCCTCGGCGTCCATCACCTTCGGCACCGCTTCGGTGGCACCGCCGGTGGTCTGTTCGATGATGCGGCGCTCTTCGTCTTCGCTGGGGTAGTCCACCAGCACGTGCAGCAGGAAGCGGTCCAGCTGTGCTTCCGGCAGCGGGTAGGTGCCGGCCTGCTCGATCGGGTTCTGCGTGGCCAGCACGAAGAACGGCGCAGGCAGCTCCCTCGTGGTGCCCGCATGGCTGACCGTGCGTTCCTGCATCGCTTCCAGCAGCGCGGCCTGGGTCTTGGGCGGGGTACGGTTGAGCTCGTCGGCCAGCAGCAGGTTCGTGAAGATCGGGCCCTGCTGGAAGCGGAAATGACGATGGCCGGTGCCGTGGTCTTCTTCCAGCAGCTCGGTGCCGAGGATGTCGCTGGGCATCAGGTCGGGGGTGAACTGCACGCGCCGGAACTGCAGCTCCAGCGCCTGCCCCAGCGAGCGCACCAGCAGGGTCTTGCCCAGGCCGGGCGCACCTTCCAGCAGGCAGTGGCCACCGGCCAGCAGGCCGATCAGCAGCTGCTCGACCACCGTGTGCTGGCCGACCACGGCGCTGGCCAGGGCGCTGCGCAGCCCATCCAGGCGCGGCAGCAGGGAATCGAGATCGAGGGAGGTCATGGCGGTGGTCCGTTCAATTGTTCAACGCGTACATCACGATGTTGACGCCGAAGCGGGTGTTGTCTTCGGCCAGGAAGCGCTTGTTGCGCCAGTCGTAGTCCCACTCGCAGCCATAATCCTTGTTGCTGTAGAGCAGGCCCAGGCGGCCATCGACGTCGATGCCCTTCAGGTAGTCGTGCACCAGGTCATCGCCCCAGCCGTTGAGCTCGAAGCCGGTGGCGGGTGGGCCGTCGGGGAAGCGGAAGAAGCTGCGGTACAGCGCATGGCTGTTGGGCAGCTTCTGCAGGGCCCTGGGCCCGAACAGCCGGCCCATCTGCGCCTCGAACGAGGTGGCGAACAGGCCGTCGATGTCATGGTTGCAGTCGTCGACGAAGACGAAGCCGCCGTTGCGCACGTAGCGCACGAAGTTCTGCCGCTCGGCGGCGTTGAACTCCACCAGCGTGTGCCCGGCCAGGTAGCAGAACGGCGCTTCCAGCATGCGCGGGTCGGCCAGGGCCACCACGTGTTCCTGCGGGTCGACGCGCAGCGAGGTGTAGTCGATCAGCGAGGTGATCAGGTTGGACGGCATGCGCGCGTCCACGTCCCAATCGCCGGAGTCGTACTGCAGGCGGGTGAACCAGAAGTCGTAGCGCGAACTGCGCGGGCCTGCCTGCGCGAAGGCCGGCAGCGCCCCCGCCCAAGCGGCAGCCGCCCACCCAGTGGCTT
>JAFAFD010000463.1 GCA_023423675.1 Pseudomonadota bacterium
GGCGCGCATGACCGCATTCTTCTTTTGGTTTAGTCACCTTGAAGGCTGCGGCATGCGCGCACTTGTTTCCAGAGCCGGTTGCGTAAGCCATTGCTCTGCCTGAGGAAAACGTGGGGATACCTCAGGCTCTGACCCCCGCCGCAGAAAGCAGAAGGGCCGGCATTGCGCCGGCCCTTCTTCATTGCATCACGCCATCAACCGCATCAGAACTTCGCGGTGAACTCGACGCCGAACGTGCGCGGCTCGTTGAGGAAGCCGGTCAGGTTGTTGAAGTCGATCGCACCGACCACGCGGGTCTGGTTGGTCAGGTTGCGGCCGAACACGGCCACGTCATACTGGCCGTAATCCCAGTTGTAGCCCACGCGCAGGCCACCTTCCAGCGAGCTGCGGCTGCGGAACTCCGGCGACTCGTACAGGAAGAAGTTCACCGCGCTCTTGTACGCCCAGTCGGTGTAGACGTAGACCTCGCTGGCATCGTTGATCGGGAAGCCGGCACGCAGGGTCAGGTTGTGGATCCACTTCGGCGCCTGCGGCAGCGAATTGCCGTTGACCAGCGCGTAGGTGGTGCCACCGATGACGGTGGTCGGGTCGGTGATGGTGCAGCCACCACCACAGATCGCCACGGCCAGATCGCGGTCCTTGATCTCGGTGTCGTTGTAGCTGCTGCCCAGGGTCATCAGCACGTGGTCGGTCAGGTACGCCTCGAAGTCCAGCTCGAAGCCCTGGCCGATGGTCTTGTCGGCGTTGAGCAGGGTGGCGGTGTTGTTGCTGCCACCCACCGCGATCAGCTGCTGGCCATCGACGTTGTAGCGGAACACGTTGAAGCCCAGGCGTGCACGACGGTCGAACAGGTCGGCCTTGATGCCGGCTTCATACGAGATCACCTTCTCCGAATCGGCCTGGGTGACGCCGCCGAAGGCCAGGCGGCCCTGGATCGACGGTGCACGGAAGCCCTTGGCCACGCGCGCATAGGCGTTGATGTTGTCGGTGAGCTGGTAGACACCGCTCAGGTCCCAGCTGACGTCGTCGACATCGCTGTTGGCCAAGTACGGACCGCTGACCGGCGTGCCGCCGGCAACTGCCTGCAGCACGCTGGCGGTGAAGTCCTTCTTGTCCTGGGTGTAACGCACGCCGGCGCGCAGCTTGAAGCGATCGGTCACGTCCAGGTCGCCCGAGGCGAACGCGGCCCAGGCCTTGTTGCGCTGGCTCTGCACGGCGTGGCCAGTCTGCGGGTTGCCCGGGGTCAGCGAGTCGTAGTTGAAGCTGTCGATGGTGACGTCTTCATCGAAGTAGAAGACGCCGGCCTGCCAGTCGAAGCGGCCCCACTCGTTGGATTCGACGCGGAATTCCTGCGTCCACTGGCGGTGGTGCGGCAGGCCGTCAGCCGATTCGGACGGGAACGGAATGTTGCCCGGGCCGTAGTTGCCGGCGCCCAGGAACGAAGCACCGTAGCCGCCATCGACGTCGCCGTGGTTCAGCGATTCAGCGGTTTCATAGCCGGTGATCGAGTGCAGGGTGACGCGGCCCAGGTCCCACTTGATGCGTGCACTGCCGCCCCAGGTTTCCAGGTTGGAGAAGTTCAGGCCATCGGTGGAGACCTTGTCGCGGTCGAAGTTCTCGACCAGCGCGTTGCTGCCCTTCTGGATGATGTTGGCGCGGAACAGACGGGCGGTGCCGTTGAGCTTGCGCTTGTGCAGGTTGAACAGCGCTTCGACGTCGTCACCTTCGTACAGGAACTGCACGCGGCCAGCGGCTTCGTCATAGCCTTCGAAGCCCGAGCTCGGCGCGTTGGCGACGGTGTTGTCGACGTAGTTCTCGCGGCGCTGGTACAGCGCCGACACGCGCGCCGACCAGCGGCTGGTCAGCGGGCCGCCGTAGGCACCCTGCACGTTCCAGGTGTCATACGTGCCGTAGGACATCTTCACGTAGCCATCGGCGTCCTGCGACGGACGGGCCGAATCGAACTTCACCACGCCGGCCGGGGTGTTGCGGCCGAACAGCGTGCCCTGCGGGCCACGCAGCACTTCCACGCCGGCCAGGTCGAACAGCGGGAAGCCCTTCAGCAGCGGGCTTTCCTGCACCACGTCGTCATACACCAGCGACACCGGCTGCGAAGCGTTGAGATCGAAGTCGGTGTTGCCCAGGCCGCGGATGTAGAAGCGCGGGAAGGCACGGCCGTACGACGATTCGATGTTCAGGCTGGGCACGCGCGCGGACAGGAAGCGGATATCGTCGCCGGCGGAGCCAAGCACATCCAGCTTCTCGCCCTGGATCGCGGTGATCGCGACCGGCACGTCCTTGGCGTTCTCGACGCGGCGCTGCGCGGTGACCTGGAGGGCATCGAGGGCAACCGGATCCTTGGCAGCGGGGGTTTCCTGGGCGGCTGCTACCAGCGGCAGCAGGGCGGAAAGAGCGGCAACGAGGGGACGCGCGACCGGAGTGCGGCCACGGAAAGTGCGGGTCGGAGACATGGCGGTAGGCTGTGTTTGGAGGGGTGGTGAAACGGCGCTACCAGAGAATTGTTGCAATACAGCACTTACGCCGCAAATGCCGATCGTTCATGGCCCCTCACCGGCAGTGCTGCCGGCAGGCCGCTAGACTCGGCATTTCCCCTTGCCACAGAGCTGCTGCGATGACCCAGTGGTACTTCCATGCCGCCGGCCAGGCCGAGCGGATCGGCCCGCTCGACGAGGACGCTGCGCGCCATTTTGCGCAGGCCAACCCGCACGCGCTGGCCTGGCGCCAGGGCATGGGAGGGTGGACACCCGTGTCCGAAATCAGCGTTCTGCACGGGTCTGCGGCAGCGGCAGCGCCCGCCGCACCCGCCCCTGCACCGCCGGTCCTGCCCGCTGCCGCGCCGGCCGCGACTGAAACCGTCAGCAGCAGCGGCGGCCACGGCGATCCGATCGATTTCCGCATCGTCGGCCATGAAATGCAGTTCGTGGAGATCGGCCTGGACCCGGGTGAAAGCGCGATCGCCGAAGCCGGCGCGCTGATGTTCAAGGAATCCACGGTGCAGATGGACACGGTGTTCGGCGACGGCTCGCAGGCCAGCAGCGGCTTCATGGGCAAGGTGATGGCCGCCGGCCGCCGCGTGGTGACCGGCGAAAGCCTGTTCGCCACCGTCTACACCCAGACCGGCACCGGCCGCGGCAAGGTCGCCTTCGCCGCGCCCTACCCCGGCACGGTGCTGCCGATGAAGCTGGACCAGCACGGCGGACGCCTGATCTGCCAGAAGGACAGCTTCCTGGCCGGCGCGCGCGGCGTGCGCATCGGCGTGCAGTTCCAGCGCAGGATCATGACCGGCCTGTTCGGCGGCGAAGGCTTCGTCATGCAGAAGCTGGAAGGCGACGGCTGGGTCTTCATCCATGCCGGCGGTTGCGTGATCGAGCGCGAACTGGCCGCCGGCGAGCGCCTGGACGTCGATACCGGCTGCGTGGTGGCCTACCACCCGACGGTGGAGATGGACGTACGCCGGGTCAGCGGCATCAAGAGCATGCTGTTCGGAGGCGAGGGCGTGTTCCTGGCCACCCTGACCGGGCCGGGCAAGGTCTGGCTGCAGTCGCTGCCGTTCTCGCGCCTGGCCGGGCGCATGTGGATGGCCGCGCCGCAGGGTGGCGGCAAGCGCCGCGGTGAAAGCGGGTTCCTGGGCGGCGACAACCGGTTCTGACCCCGCACGGCAGCGCCGCGCCATGCCCGGCGAGCACAGCGGCACCTGAACCATGCGCCGGGCATGGACCGGCGCTACCCATGGATTTTGCATCCTTCGGTATGCTGGCGCCCTTTCCTGAATCCGGCGCCCCGAGCGCATTGCCGATGAGCCTGTTCCGTCCCCGCGTGCTGCTGTCCGTCGCCCTGCTCGGCCTGCTGGCCGGTTGCGGTGGCGAAGAGGTCCGCCCCACTCCGCCGCCGCAGCCGACCCTGGTGCCACAGGCCAAGCCGATCAGGATCGGCATCGCCCTCGGCGGTGGTGCGGCCAAGGGCTTTGCCCACATCGGCGTGATCAAGATGCTGGAAGCCAACGGCTTCGAGCCGGTGGTGGTGTCGGGCACCAGCGCCGGCAGCGTGGTCGGCGCGCTGTATGCCAGCGGCATGGACGCGTTCCAGATGCAGAGCAAGGCCGTGGCACTGGATGAAGCCAGCATCCGCGACGTGCGCCTGTTCTCCGGCGGCCTGGTGCAGGGCCAGAAGCTGCAGGACTACGTCAACGAACAGGTGGCCAACCGCCCGGCCGAGAAGCTGAAGAAGCCGTTCGCCGCGGTTGCCACCCAGCTGGAAACCGGCGAGCGCGCGATCTTCGTGCGCGGCAACGTCGGCCAGGCCGTGCGCGCGTCCAGCAGCATCCCCGGCGTGTTCGAGCCGGTGAAGATCGGTGGCCGCAACTACATCGACGGCGGCGTGGTCAGCCCGGTGCCGGTCGATGCCGCGCGCCAGCTGGGCGCCGAGTTCGTCATCGCCGTGGACATCTCCAGCAAGGCCAGCGGCAAGGCGCCGACCGGCATGCTGGGCATCGTCAACCAGTCGATCTCGATCATGGGCCAGCGCCTGGGCGAGCAGGAACTGGCACGCGCCGACATCGTCATCCGGCCGAAGGTGCTGGACATCGGCGCCGCCGATTTCAGCCAGCGTGGCACCGCCATCCTCGAAGGCGAGAAGGCCGCGATGGCAGCGATGCCGCAGATCCGCGCGAAGATCCAGCAGATGCAGAAGGCACGCGCCGCTGCGCTGGCACCGGCCGCACCGGTGGTGCCGAAGTGCGATGAGCCCTCGCGCCTGGGCAAGCTGATGGGCCGCAAGGACAAGTGCTGAGTGTTCCGGCGCGCCGCTGCTGAGCGGCGCGTGATCGTTTCCTAACGCGCAGGCCGGTAACCGCTGGCCTGCTGCCGCTCGCGCCGGCGGGCCTGGCGCGCCTGTTCCTGCAGCGCCGCGGTGTGCTGCAGCTGTTCCATGCCATCGGCCGGCACGTGCAGCTGGCGGCGGGCACGGGTCAGCGCCAGGTACACCGCGCGCACCGGGTTGTGCCAGATGCGCGCGCCCTGCCCCGCACTGAAGCACCCCGGCGACAGCGAGACCACGTCGAACTGCAGGTTCTTCGCGTGTTCGGCCAGGCACAGCACCACGCGCCCATCGGCGGGCGTGTCCTGGTCATCCAGTGCCTCCAGCAGTGACTGCACGCGGTCGGCGGAGGCGAACAACGCCTGCAGTGCGCCCTGCCCTTCGCCGGCCTGTGTGGACAGGAAACGCTCCTGCGTCTGGTTCGACCCGCTGTCGCGACGGCGCCATGCATCCAGCGGCCCCTGCAAAGCGCTGCGCAGCGCGCGCAGCGATGCCGGGTGCAGGTAGGGCCGCAACCCGTGCGCGTGCAGCTGTGCCGCATCCAGGGCCAGATCGGCGACGTTGCCGTGGATGCGCAGGCCTTCGCGTGGCACCTGCGACCAGTCGCGGTAATGCAGCACGCCGGTGGCGCGGTCGGCGGCACCGACGAACGGACCGCTGTCCTGGCCCAGGCCGTCCAGCGCCAGCGTCTGGTTGACCAGGCCATCGACCTGGTTGCCCTGGCGCACCGACTGGTGCATTTCCAGCACCTTCGATGCGGCCCAGCGCGGCACGGTGCCGGACAGGCACTGGTGCGGATCACCGAGGCTGACCACGCCGCGCGCATGGCCGGCCAGCAGCTGCTTCCACGACGGGCTCAGATCGTGCGCCTCGTCCACCAGCAGCATGCCCATGTCCTGTGGCGGGGTGACGCCGCGCAGCGCCAGCCACTTGCCGATGTGCGCGGGGCTCAGGCTCAGCAGCGTGCTCCGCTGCAGCTCGGCATCGAACATGCTGCGCCAGACGTGCTCGGCGGCCGCCAGGTAGGGCGCCACGTCGAGCATCGCGGCCGGCACCGACCGGTCGAAATGCTGGAAGGCCATGCGCGGTGCGGACGAGGCGCACCAGCGGTTGATGGCCTCGAAGGCAGTCAGCAGCACCTGCTCCGGGCTGCGCCCGCCGATGCCCTGCAGGCCGATGCGGCCGGCGATCTCGCGCGGGGTGCGGGTGCTGCGCCGGTAGCTGGCGATGAAACCGCCGGTCTGGCCGCTGCGCGCGGCGTGCTGGGCCACGCGGTTGGCGAATTCGATCTGGGTCAGCAGGCGCACCGCGGTGCTGGCCGGCACGCGGGCGCGGAACGCTTCGACCTGGCCGCGCGACGGCGCGATGTAGGTGTAGCGGCCCGGCCGCGCGTCCATCAGCGCCAGCACCAGATGGCCCTTGCCGGTACCGGCGTAGCCATCGAGGTCGATCAGTTCATCCGGATTGGCGGCGATCGCGCGCAGCACGCGGGCCTGCTCGGAGGTGTACAGGCCATGGTGTTCGACTGCACGCGCGTCGCTGGCTACCGCCTCGTCCTGGTCGTCGTCCTCATCGTCACTGGCGAACGCGGCCGGGAAACGGATCTCATGTTCGGCCAGGGTTTCCTGGCAGGCCTGCTGCAGGGCCAGGCCGGGGTACCCGCTGGGCGACTGCACGATGAAGCCCTGCAGGATCTCCGCCGGGGCCAGCAGCACGCCATGGGCGGCGAGCGTCGCCAGCCAGGCATCGAGTTCCGGCTGGCCACCACCGCCGGCGCCGGCGAGCTGCGCGGCCGCGCCGTCATGGCTGGCAAACAGCGCACAGGCCTCGTGCAGCAGACGCTCGATTTCCGCGGGGGTGTGCAGGCGCGCGCGGCACAGCTGCGCAGCCATCAACCCGGCCTGTTCCAGCGCGGTCTGCGGCGGCGTGCCATGGGCGATGTAGCGCGCCAGCGACTTGCGCTGCAGCGGCAGGAAGGTGGTGGTAAGCACCGGGTGCTGGAGTTCGGACATGCCTGGAACCGGAAAGGAACGCTGCGGCGCGCGCAGGGCGGTGATGCTCGGCTACCCGCCCGGCGCCGTCAAATCGCGGCGGCCGTTCATTCCAGCTGCGACAGCGGCAGCGCCTGGAAGCCCTTCACCGTGCGCAGCACGAAGCTGGAATTGGCGTCGGCCACGCCGCCGGCGTTGAGCAGCCTGTCCAGCAGGAAGCGCGAGAAGTGCTCCAGGTCGCGCACGTAGACGTGCAGCAGGTAATCCATGTCGCCGGTCAGGGCGTGGCAGGCCACCACCTCATCCCAGCCCTGCACGCTGTCCACGAAGTGGCCGATGGCGGCCTGGTCGTGCTTTTCCAGCTGCACGCGGACGAAGGCCTGCAGGCCCAGGCGCAGCTGGCGCGGCTCCAGTCGTGCGCCGTAGCCGACGATCACCCCTTCGCTTTCCAGCCGCTGCAGGCGGCGCAGGCAGGCCGACGGCGACAGGTTCACCCGCGTCGCCAACTCCGCGTTGGTGGCGCGACCATCACGCTGGATCTCGGCCAACAGGCGTATATCCGTGCGATCGAACTGGACTTCTCCGGCCATTGCTGCTCCGCAACACGGTGAGTACGCAAGGATATTGCGCCACGAGGCCTGTTACGCGCAACTTTTGCAACCCTGTTGCGCGCGCCCTGCCCTAGCATCACCGGTATCCCTTCAAGGAGTGCCCCATGGACCTCGCCCAGCCCCGCCGCGTCGAACACCAGCAGACCGACAAGGGCTACGTGCCGGTGTACACCACCGCGCTCGTCGAGCAGCCGTGGGAGACCTATACCGCCGACGACCACGCCACCTGGAGCACGCTGTACCAGCGCCAGCGCGAGCTGCTGGTCGGCCGCGCCTGCCAGGAGTTCCTCGACGCGCAGGACGAGATGGGCATGAACGCGCACATGATCCCGCGCTTCGACCAGCTCAACGAAGTGCTGGGCGCGGCCACCGGCTGGACCCTGGTGGGCGTGGAAGGCCTGTTGCCGGAACTGGATTTCTTCGATCACCTGGCCAACCGCCGCTTCCCGGTGACCTGGTGGATCCGCCGCCCGGACCAGATCGACTACATCGCCGAACCGGACCTGTTCCACGACCTGTTCGGCCATGTGCCGCTGCTGATGAACCCGGTGTTCGCCGATTTCATGGAGGCCTACGGCCGTGGCGGCGTCAAAGCCCACGCGATCGGCCCGGACGCGCTGCAGCACCTGACCCGCCTGTTCTGGTACACGGTGGAGTTCGGCCTGATCGACACCGCCGACGGCCTGCGCATCTACGGCGCCGGCATCGTCTCGTCCAAGGGCGAATCGCTGTACTCGCTGGAATCGGCCGCGCCCAACCGCATCGGCTTCGACCTGCAGCGGATCATGCGCACGAAGTACCGCATCGACACCTTCCAGAAGACCTACTTCGTCATCGACAGCTTCGAGCAGCTGATGCAGGCGACGTCGCCGGACTTCACCCCGATCTACGCCGCACTGGCCGACCAGGCGCATCTGCCGGCCGGTGACGTGCAGGCCGACGACCACGTGTTCCAGGCCGGTACGGGTGAGGGTTGGGCGGACGGCGGCGACGTGTGAGGCGAAGGCTCAGCGCAGGCGATCAGGAAGTGCCGTTGGCAATTGATTGAGCCGTTGCAGGACCGCGTGCGCGTGATAGGTGCGTCCCCAGCGACGATCATTGCCGGGGACGAGGATGCCTTCTGCCTCAAGCGCGTAGATCCCTGTCAGGGCTGAGCGATCAGAGACCCCAAGCAATGCAGCCACCTGGCCTGCCGTCACCACCGGGTGGCCAATCAGCAGAGGCGGAAGCCTGCGCGCCACCGAGTCGCGGCGATAGCCTTGAAGTTCAATCTCCCATGCTGCAGTGAGCCGTGACATGTCATCGGCGATGGAAATCGCATCGTGCGCAGACTCCACCACGGCCTGGCACAGCATATCCATCCATGGCCCCCACTCACCGCGAAGCTGGACCTGGTTGAGCGCGTCGTAGTAGGCGCTTTTGTTGCGCAACAAGGCGCCTGACAGATAGAGCGGCGGGTGCTGTTCTGCGGCGAGGATCAACGGCAGCAGCAGCCTTCCCGTGCGCCCATTGCCGTCCTTGTAGGGATGGATGGTTTCAAACTGGGCGTGGGCGATAGCGAGCTGCGCGATGATGTTGAGTTCGAATTGCTCTTCCTCGGCGGGCTCGTACTTCAACATGGCGCGCTCGAGTTCACGCATCGCCGCGTCGATGCGGTCGGGCGGCGAAGGAATGAAACGGGCATCCTCTGGTCGTCCCCCCAGCGGACCGATGGTGGCCTGCTCCTGGCGGTACCGTCCCTTGGGAAAATCGTCCGGGGCGTCCTGCATCAACACCGCGTGGAGCTGATTCACCAGGGCGAGATCGAGCGCCTCGCGACCGCTGGCACGCACGGCATCAAGGCCCCGTTGCAGTGCCTGCACGTAGCGCTCGGTCACCACGACATCGGCAGGCAGACCATCCAGGCCGAGCGTGGCCTCAAACACCAGCAGTTCGTCCAGGTTGGTCTGGGTACCCTCGATCTGGGAGCTCTGGACGGCTTCGCGTCGCGCGAGCGTCCGGGTCACCATGTCAGGGGCTGGCCATTGCCGCATCGCCTGATCCAGACGGTCCAGCGATGCATTTGCAGCGATGAGGCGCTGCCGCGAGCCCGTATGCCCTTCAGGCAACCGACGAGGCGTCGGAGGAGGCGTCATGGCCAGCAGATTGGGCCGACCTTCCACGGGAACGAGGTAGGCCTGCAACGGCCCTGCAATGTCTGCGCGACGCATCGGAAATCTCCGCTGGGATCACCCCTATCCTTCAAAAGCCTCCCATGCCTTTGAAGTTTATGCAACTAAACTTCAAAAGCGTTCGGGTGTTTTGAAGTTTCCGGGTAGGCTAGCAGCGCGGGTATCCTGCACGGCATGACTGATGCATTTGCTTCGCTGCGCGTCACCGACGTCGCCTTCAACGACGACTTCATCCTGCTGACCCTGGCCGATGGCCGCCGCACCCGCCAGCCGCTGCGCTGGGCGCCCGCGCTGTTCGAAGCCACGGCCGAACAGCGCGCGCACTGGGTTGCCACCGCCAATGGCCTGGGCGTGAACTGGCCCGCCTTGCTGCCACCGCGCGAGACAGGCGTGGTCGATATCCCCAACCAGGTGTGGGATGACCGCTACGAGGCCGCGCTGGCGCGCCTGAAGGCGGCCGCTTGGACGCTGGATGCGCTGTCCGACGAAGACCAGCAGCTGGTGGCGCTGTGGCGCATGGAAGCGGACATCAACAACGGCGGCTTCATGCAGTTCCTGTGCAACTGGGGCGACCCGACCTGCCAGCTGGCGCTGCGTGCGCTGCAGGCGATGGGCGCCGTGCAGACCCACGCGATCCTGGCCGGCATGCGCGGGCTGCTGGACCGGCTGGAGGACGACCCGGCGATCAAGCAGCTGCACGACCTGTACGGCGCGATGACCGGGGAGGAGCAGGATGCCCTGCACGCCTTCGACGAAGCCTATTTCGAGCGGCCGGAAGACCTGGCGCGGCTGGGGCTGAAGCACTTCGGCCCGGAGCCGTTTTAGGGCAAGGCCGAGCGTGGGCTCGACTCTACAGATCAGCGCGGCCCGTGTAGAGCCGAGCCCATGCTCGGCTGCGTTTCGATCACCGCGGGTACGCCAGCAGCACCACCAGATCCTCCTCACCCACCTGCTGCAGCGCATGCGTGCTGCCCGTGCGGGTCAGCAGCGCGTGGCCTGCACGCACGTCGTGCTGCTTTCCATCCAGCACGTAGCTGCCCTGCCCGCTCACGATGTAATAGATCTCATCCTTGTGCTGCGGGTGCAGGCCGATGCCGGCGCCCTTGTGCAGCACGCGCTTGCGCAGCACGAACGGCAGGTCC
>JAFAFD010000227.1 GCA_023423675.1 Pseudomonadota bacterium
GGCGGGGTGTTGAGCATCGAATCGCGGGCGACGTGCGAGCGGTAATCGAAGATGTCCGCACGGGCCTGGCCGCTGCGCTCGAGCAGGTCGCGGCGGATGATCATCACCGCGATGCCGACCGGGCCCAGGTTTTTCTGCGCGCCGGCATAGATGACGCCATAGCGGCGCACATCCAGCGGCTCGCCGGCGATGGACGAGCTGAAATCGGCCACCAGCGGGACGTCACCGGTGTCGGGCACATCACGGAACTCGACGCCGTGAATGGTCTCGTTGGCGGTGATGTGCACGTAGGCGGCATCGTTGGAAAGCTGCCAGCTGCTGCGCTCGGGCAGTTCGCGGTAGCCATTGGCTTCGCTGCTGGCGGCGATGTTGACGCCGATGTAGGGGCTGGCCTGCTTGACCGCGGTCTTTCCCCAGTGGCCGCTGACTACGTAGTCGGCACGCTGGCCGGCATTGGCGAAGTTGAGCGGGATGAGCGCCTGCTGCGTGGTGGCGCCGCCGGGCAGGAACAGCACGGCATAGTCGTCGGGGATATCGAGCAGGCGGCGCAGGTCGGCCTCGGCCTCGGCCGCCACGGACATGAATTCCGGGCCGCGATGGCTCATTTCCACGATCGAGGCGCCGGCACCGTGCCAGTCCAGCATTTCCGCCTGCGCCTGGCGCAGGACCGATTCCGGCAAGGTTGCAGGGCCGGCACTGAAGTTGAACGCGCGCGTCATGTGACACCTGTGGGGCAAGACCCCTAGTATGCCGCAGTGCACCAGCCTTGCGGCCTAGTGCGGCAAGGGAAATTTGGTTTCATTGGTATCCATTTGCGACCCGGCCGGCACTACCGTCACTGCGCGATCGTCAGCGCGCGCCGAACCAGAGCAGCAGGCTGAGCACACCCGCCAGCAGCAATGCGCTTACCAGCAGCCACGGCCAGCGCCGCACGCGGCGCGGGGCCACCGGCGCGTCCGCCACCTGCTCGGCATCCTGGCTGGCATCGTCCTCGGCCGGCAGCGGGCGCCGGCGCGGATCGTGCGGCACTTCCAGCACGAAACGGTGCTGGCCATCGAAGACCACCTGGTCACCCGGCTGCAGCCAGCAGTGGCGCACGGCCACGCCGTTGACCCGGGTGCCGTCGGCACTGCCCAGGTCGCGCAGCAGCACACGATCGCCATGCACTTCCACCCGTGCATGCTGCTCGGCAAAGGCAGGATCGTCGATCTCGATATCGACATCACCGCCACGGCCGACCAGGCGCGGGCGCGACAGGGTGTAGCTGCGGCCATGGTGCAGGCCGCCGACACCGCGCAGCAGGCGCTGCTCATCGGCGATGCCATCACTGGCCGGCGACGGCGCCGGTGCCTGCAGCAGGCTCTCGACCTCACCCTGCAGCACCATCTCCACGCCATCGACGTATACCGCATCGCCTGCACGCAGCAGGGCCATGCGCCGCACCGGGCGACCGTTCACGTGGATGCTGCGGATGCCGTTGCCGACCTGCAGCCAGAGGCCGCGGTCGTCCATGCAGAACTGGGCCAGCAGGAGCGCGCCATGGCCGGGATCACCCAGCCGCACGCTGCCGTTTGCCTGGCGCACGATGCGCTGCACCCCGGGCCGCAGGGGCTGGTCGGGCTGTTGTTGTTGACTGAAGTGAACAAGCAGGTTCTGCACGCGGCGCAGACTAGCAGGTTGCTCGCCAACGCAGAAGAACCGGCGACAAGCGCTTGGCGTGGCGCCCGCCGATGCGCACAATGGCCGCCCCCTTTGATATCCCCGCCCAGCGCCAGGAGCCTGCATGTCCACCATCGATGTCCGCCACGCCCACGCCCTGCCCGATGCACAGGCCCGCGAGGCGATCGAACAGGTTGCCGCCAAGCTGGGCGAGCGCTTCGGCCTCAAGTCCAGCTGGGCTGCCGACGTGCTGAACTTCAGCGGCAGCGGCGTGGACGGCGCCATCGAGCTGCAGCCGGGTGCCGTGCGCGTGACCGCCAAGCTGGGCTTCCTGCTGTCGGCCATGAAGGGCATGGTGGAAAGCGAGATCCAGCGCGTGCTGAAGGAAAAGCTGGGCTGAACCCAGGCAGCGGCCATCACGGCCCTGCAACGTTCGTGCGCGCTACCCTCGGGGGCAGGTCCAACTCCCCCCGGGAAGCACGATGAACCAGTACGAGAATGACGACCGCCGCGACGACGACGCTTCGTTCGGCGAACAGGCCGAGCGCTTTTCGCGCAAGTTCAGCAATTCGGCACAGCAGGTCTGGCTGGCCGGCCTGGGTGCCCTGGGCCGCGCACAGGCCGAAGGCAGCCGCTTCTTCGATGGCCTGGTGAAGGAAGGCGAAGCCTGGGAATCCCGCCGCCGCGAGCGCAGCGGTGAGGAGGGCCCGGGCTGGCGCGACAACGTGGAGACCTCCCTCGACGAGGCCCGCGAAAAGGCCTCCGGCACCTGGAACAAAGTGGAAAAGGCCTTCGATGACCAGGTGCAGGGCGTGCTGAAGCGCCTGCATGTCCCCACCGCCAATGACGTGGCCGCACTCGAGGCCCGTCTCGATGCGCTGCATGCGCGCCTGGCCAAGCTGGAGAACCGCGCGGCTTCGGGCAGTGATGCGCCGGCGCCGGGCAGCCACCAATCGCCCGGCAGCGTGCCCTGACCCTCGATTGTTGCAATGCAATAAAAATTCGCTGACAATCGCGAGAAACCCGCCAATCGCTTCGGCTGCCGTTTGTTCCCTCCCCTCACGGCTTCAGGATTGGCGGGTTTTTTCGTGCCTGCGCCACGCGGATCTGCGGGCTGCATCACAATTCATGTCGGGAAGGCCCTGACGCAATATGACTGCGTGGCCTTTACACTGTCGTCTTCCGTTTTCGCCCCTTCCGCTCCCTTCCCGCATGCTCCCTTGGATTCTGGCCCTGCTGTCGGCCCTGCTTACCTGCACCCTGGCAATCGTCTATCTGTGGTGGGTCAAGCGGCGGCGAACGGAAATGCAACTGGGGCTGCAGGCCCTGGCGGGCATGCATTGGCGCGAGTTCTCGACGCTGATCAAGCGGATGCTGCGCGAGCGGCGCGGCCTGCGCGAAGTGGCCGACCCGACGGACGAAGTGCGCGAGCCGAGCAGTGATTTCCTGCTCAGCGATGGCCCAAATACCTGGCTGGTCTCCTGCAAGCACGGGCTCGCCTACCGCATCGGTACGGCCGCGGTGAACGAGCTGGGCGCGGTCGCGCGCCTGGGCGGCGCCAAGGGCGGCCTGCTGATCACCGAGGGCCGGGTCGAACGCGATGGCCTGGCCGCCGCTGAAAAGCAGTCGGTCGAAGTGCTGGATGGCCCACGCCTGTGGCCGCTGCTGCAGCCCTACCTGCCGGCCGAGATTGAAACGCGCGTGCGCTCGACGGCCCGCCTGGAGGCGCTGCGTCGCATCGCCATTTCCGCGCTGGGTGCGGTGACCCTGGGCCTGCTGGTCGGGCTGGGCCTGCAGGGCCTGCACGTGGAAACCAGCGCTGACGCTGTCGACAGCACGCCGCCGCCCGCGGCAGCTGCACCGGCGCCGGTCGCCGCGGACGTGCAGCCGGCCGCAGCGCCGGTGGCAGACGCGAAGGACGTGCCTGCACCGGCGGCTCCGGCAGAGGCAGCGCCTGCTGCGCCGGCCGACAACGGCCGCAACGAGCTCAATCCCGATATCGCGACCCTCGACCGTTACCAGGCCGAACTGGCACGCGCGCTGGCCCACCAGCCCGGTATCGCCAGCGGCGTCTGGCTGACCCGGCAGACCCTTGCCATCAACCGCACCGGCGAGCTGGAAGCAGTGTGGCCACGGGTCTGCCAGGAAGTGCTGCGCTACCCCGCCCTGCGCAACGTGCGCGTGCAGCTCAACGCCCGCCCGGGCGTGGATGAGCCGGTGCGCTGGCGGCAGTGCGCCACGTATTGATGGGGAACCATCCACGCGTGGTGTGGATGGGCAAATGATGCCGTGGCGTCAACGCAACGCGGCAAGGTGGGCGATGTAACTCGAACGCGATTCGCCGGCCGCGTTGGCCTGCGCATCCAACCTTGCGAGGATCCGCCGCGGCAGGCTGATGTTGACCCGCTCGACGGTATCGTCCAGCAGGGCGGGATCAATGTTGATGTAAGCGAGAATCCACTGAGTCCCAGTACCCGCATCGGCCACGAGCTTCTGCGGCGCAGACGGCGTCGGGATGGAGCGCCCTGCATCCAGCGCGGCGTCAATCCACGCAAGCGCGGCCTCTTCCGCCGAACTGAGGGCGTCATCAAGCGTGTCGGCCGCAGAGAAACAACCCGGCAGATCAGGCACGACCACGCCCCAGGCTGTGCGTTCGTCACCGGCTTCGATCAAGACTGGATATCGCATTGCCCCCCCTTGACGCCGCGTCAAAGGCACGCTAAACGCCCGTGCGTCGTTGCGGAAGAGGCGGACGCGACAGTCCACGTGCCCCGACGGAGCAGCCGAGCATGGCTCGGCTCTACAGGACGCGGGCGACTTACCGCGCGCCCGGCGCGAAGCGGGCGACCAGGTCCCAGGCATCGCCCAGGAACATCTGCCGCACGCGGGTGATCGGCTGGTCGCCGCGCCAGGTCAGGCGCTCGATCACCAGGCAGGCGGTGCCCGGTTTCACGTCCAGCAGCTTGGCCGAGGCGGCGTCCGCACCCCAGGCGCTGATGCGGTGCTGGGCGCGGGTCCAGGACACGTTCTGCAGCAGCCAGCTGCCCGGCGCGGTGGTGCTGAAGTCGATCTCCAGCACCTCGGGCACGCCTACCGGGCTGATCAACCGGTGCTCCAGCGCCAGCGGCCGGCCATCGGCCAGGTGCAGGCAGCGCATTGCCAGCAACGGCTCGCTGCCGGCCAGTTCAACTTCGCCGGCATTGCCCGGCTCGGCCAGGCGCAGCTCGCGCTGCAGCAGCCGGTAGGCGTACTGATGCCCGCGTGAGCCGACTTCCATGGCGATATCGGGAATTTCCAGCGCCACCTGCTCCAGGTGCGGGGGCTGCCGCGCCACGAACGAACCGGCACGGCGGCGGCGTTCGATCATGCCGCTCTCGGCCAGCGCGGTCAGCACCTTGTTCACCGTCATCCGCGAGCAGCCGTACTGCTCCATCAGCTCGTGCTCGTACGGAATGCGGAAACCCGGCGCCCACTCTCCACTGAGGATGCGGCTTTCCAGATCGCTGCGGATACGCTGGTTGAGCGTGGCGGACTTGCTGGCCTTCACGGGAGTGGGGATTCTCGATAAGAGGGAGGCGGTCAGCCCAGCACGCCACGCAGGGCAGCGGCGAAGGCGGCGGTGATGGCCTCGCGCTGCAGGTGGCGGCCGTCGGCCACGACCTGGCGGCCATGGCGCCAGACCGAACGCAGCGCGCCATTACGTGCAGCGAAGACCCAGCTGTCAAGCCATGCGTCATTCTGTCGCGCCTGCAGCGCCGGGTGTGCGGAGTCCAGTTCGAGCAGATCGGCGCTGGCCCCGACCTGCAGGCCAGCGGTCACGCCCAGCGCCTGCGCACCGCCCTGCAGCGCACCTTCAAACAGGAAGCGGCCGCTGCTGCGGGTGGCATCCGGGGCGAGGACGTTGCGTCCGCGCAGCGCCAGGCGCTGGCCGTACTCGAGCAGGCGCAGTTCCTCGGCGGCATCGATCAACACATTGGAATCCGAGCCGACACCGAAGCGGCCGCCCTCGCGCGCGAACGCCTGCATCGGGAACAGGCCGTCGCCGAGGTTGGCCTCGGTGATCGGGCACAGGCCGGCCACGGCCTTACTGGCGACGATCCGCGCACGCTCTGCATCGGTGATGTGAGTGGCGTGCACCAGGCACCAGCGCTCATCGACGGCGGCGTTGTCGTACAGCCACTGCACCGGCCGCTGGCCGCTCCAGGCCAGGCAGGCCTCGACCTCGCGCACCTGCTCGGCGATGTGGATGTGCACCGGGCCGGTGGTCAGCGGCAGCAGGGCATCCAGTTCCTGGCCGGTGACCGCGCGCAGGCTGTGCGGTGCAATGCCCAGCACCGGGTCGGGCAGCGTGGCCAGGGCGGTCTTCGCCCCGTCCAGCAGCCGCGCGAACCCGTCCACGTCGTGGATCAGCCGGCGCTGCGCGGGATTGGGCGGTGCGCCATTAAAATCGGCGTGCGCGTAGAACACCGGCAGCAGGGTCAGGCCGATGCCGGTCTGCTCGGCGGCGGCGGCGATGCGCGCGCTCATCTCGGCCGGGTCGGCATGCGGCTGGCCGTCGGCCTGGTGGTGCAGGTAGTGGAACTCGCCGACGCGGGTGAAGCCGCTTTCCAGCATTTCCATGTAGGCCTGGGCGGCGATGGCCTGCACCGCCTCCGGGCGCAGATGGGCCAGGAAGCGGTACATCAGCTCGCGCCAACTCCAGAAGCTGTCGCCGTCGCCGCCACCGATCTCGGTCAGGCCGGCCATGCCGCGCTGGAAGGCGTGGCTGTGCAGGTTGGGCAGGCCCGGCAGCAGCAGGCCAACGCGGGTATCACCGTCCTGCGCGCCCTGCCCCGTTTCAATGCGGGCGATGCGGCCGCCCTGCACCTGCAGGCGCACGTCGCGCGCCCAGCCCTCGGCCAGCAGGGCGTGAGCGGCATGGAAACAGTGCGGGGAACGCGAATCGGACATGGCTGGACAACCCGAAATGGACGCCTATATTGTATAGACATATAAGCACAGCCGCGTTGTGGATGCCATGCACGTCGATACCCTCTGGTCCAACGTCCACCTGATGACCCTCGATGGCGAGGGCCTGGGTGTCATCACCGATGGCGTGCTGGCCTGCGCCGAGGGCCGCATCGTCCACGTCGGTCCGGCCGGCAGCGATGCGCACCTGCAGCCGACCACCCGCATCGATGGCGAAGGCCGGTGGATCTCGCCGGGCCTGGTCGACTGCCATACCCACTTGGTCTACGCCGGCAACCGCGCCAATGAGTTCGAGCAGCGCCTGCAGGGCGTCAGCTATGCCGACATCGCCCGCGCCGGCGGCGGCATCGTCTCCACCGTGCGCGCCACCCGCGCCGCTTCGCCGCAGCAGTTGGCCGCGGAAAGCCGCCCGCGCCTGCTAGCGATGCGCGCCGAAGGCATCACCACGATCGAGATCAAATCCGGCTACGGCCTGACACTGGACGACGAGCGCAAGCAGCTGCAGGTGGCCCGCGCACTCGGCGAGGAATGCCGGGTGAATGTGGTCCCGACCTTCCTCGGCGCGCATGCGGTACCGCCGGGGCGCGAGGCACAGGAGTACACCGACGAGGTGTGCAACGTGATGATCCCGGCCATCGCTGCCGAAGGCCTGGCCGAGGCCGTGGACGTGTTCTGCGAGAACATCGCGTTCTCGCCGGCGCAGGCGCGGCAGGTCTTTGCGGCGGCGCGTGCGAACGGGCTGGCCGTGAAGATCCATGCCGAACAGATGAGCAACCAGCATGGCGCCGAACTGGCCGCCGGCTTTGGTGCGCTGTCGGCCGACCATATCGAACACCTCGACGATGCCGGCATTGCCGCGATGGCGGCCGCCGGCACCGTGGCCGTGCTGCTGCCCGGCGCCTTCTATTTCACCCGCGATACCACCCTGCCCCCGATCGCCGCGCTGCGTGCGGCTGGTGTACCGCTGGCCCTGGCCACCGACAGCAACCCCGGTACCTCGCCGCTGACCAGCCCGCTGCTGGCGATGAACATGGGCGCGACCCTGTTCCGCCTGACCGTGGACGAATGCATCGCGGGCTTCACCCGTGAAGCGGCGCGCGCGCTGGGCCACGGCGAGCGCATCGGCCGCCTCGCGGTGGGCCTGGACTGCGACCTGGCGATCTGGGACATCGACGCGCCGGCCGACCTGGTCTATCGCATGGGATTCAACCCGCTGCACGCGCGCGTGGTGCGCGGGCAGCCCGACCTGCCTGCTTCCTGGAGCAACACATGAGCAACACCCTGGTTCTTCGCCCCGGCCATGTCACCCTCGCCCAGTGGCGGCAGGTCTACCGGGGTGCGCCGCTTGCACTGGACCCGGCTGCGCTGCCGGGGGTGCGCGCCAGTGCCGCCGCGGTGGCCGCCATCGTCGCAAAGGGCGCGCCTGTGTATGGCATCAACACCGGCTTCGGCAAGCTGGCCAGCGTGCGCATCGAGCGCGAAGACCTGGCCACCCTGCAGCGGAACATCGTGCTCTCGCATGCCGCCGGCGTGGGCGAGCCGATGCCGGCCAGCCTGGTGCGGCTGATGATGGCGCTGAAGCTGGTCAGCCTGGCGCAAGGCGCTTCGGGCGTGCGCGAGGAAACCCTGCTGCTGCTGGAAGCGATGCTGGTGAAGGGCGTGCTGCCGGTGGTGCCGGCGCAGGGCTCGGTCGGCGCCTCGGGTGACCTGGCACCGCTTTCGCACCTGGCCAGCGTGATGCTGGGCGTGGGCGAGGCCTTCATCGGCGAGGAGCGCCTGCCGGCAATGGACGCGCTGTCGCGTGCTGGGCTGCAGCCAGTGGAACTGGACGCGAAGGAAGGCCTGGCCCTGCTCAACGGCACCCAGTTCTCCACCGCCTATGCTCTGGCCGGTCTGTTCGAGATCGAAACCGTGTTCCAGGCTGCGTTGGTGACCGGCGCGCTGTCGGTGGAAGCGGCCAAGGGCTCGGACACGCCGTTCGATCCGCGCATCCACGCCATCCGCGGCCAGCGCGGGCAGATCGCCACCGCCGCCACCCTGCGTTCGCTGATGCAGGGCTCGGACATCCGCGAATCGCACCGCGACAATGACGTGCGCGTGCAGGATCCGTACTGCCTGCGCTGCCAGCCGCAGGTGATGGGCGCGGCGCTGGACATCCTGCGCCAGGCCGCGACCACGCTGGAAATCGAAGCCAACGGTGTGTCCGACAATCCGCTGGTGTTCACCGATACCGGCGAAGCACTGTCCGGCGGCAACTTCCACGCCGAGCCGGTGGCCTTCGCCGCCGACATGCTGGCGATGGCCGTGTGCGAGATCGGTTCGATCAGCGAGCGCCGCCTGGCGATGCTGGTTGACCCGGCGCTGTCCGGCCTGCCCGCCTTCCTGACCCCGCGCCCCGGCCTGAATTCCGGCTTCATGATTCCGCAGGTGACCGCCGCCGCGCTGGTCTCTGAAAACAAGCAGCGCGCCTACCCGGCCAGCGTCGATTCGATCCCGACCTCGGCCAACCAGGAAGACCACGTCTCGATGGCTGCACACGGCGCACGCCGCCTGATGCAGATGGCGGAGAACGCGGCCAACGTGATCGGCATCGAGCTGCTGGCCGCGGCGCAGGGCTGCGATTTCCATGCACCGCTGCGCTCCAGCGCTGCACTGGAAACCGTGCGCGCCACCCTGCGCGCGCAGGTGCCGACGCTGGAAGAAGACCGCTACTTCCACCCGGACATGGTGGTCGCCACGAACCTGGTGCGCAGCGGCGCGCTGGCGCAGGGCCTGGGTGCGCTGCTGCCGACCGTGGAGCCGCAGGCATGAATGCCCGCCCCGAATGGCTGACGGTGCACGAGGGCGATGCCCCGCTGATCGTCAGCTTCCCGCATACCGGCAGCGAGCTGCCGCACGAGCTGATGGGCGACTACCACTCGCCGTGGCTGGCGCGCCGCGACGCCGACTGGTGGGTGCACGAGCTGTACGACTTCGTGCGCGGCATGGGCGCCACCACCGTGCGTTCGGCCATCTCGCGTTCGGTGATCGATCTCAACCGCGACCCCAGCGGCGTGTCGCTGTACCCGGGCCAGAACACCACCGGCCTGTGCCCGCTGACCACCTTCGACAACCAGCCGCTGTACCATGCCGGCCGCGAGCCAGATGAGGCGGAAATCGCGCGCCGCCGCGACACGTATTTCGCGCCCTACCACGATGAACTCGCCGCACAGATCGCGCGCCTGCGTGCGCAGCACGGCACGGCGGTGGTGTACGACGCGCATTCGATCCGTTCGCACATTCCGCATCTGTTCGATGGCGAACTGCCGCAGTTCAACCTGGGTACGGCCGGTCCGTCTGGCGCACCGGATACGTCCAGCGACAACGCGCTGAGCGATGTGGTGGAAAACCTGCTGAAGATCAGCGGCATGAGCCAGGTGCGCAACGGCCGCTTCAAGGGCGGCTGGATTACCCGCCATTACAGCGACATCTCCGGCGGCGTGC
>JAFAFD010000250.1 GCA_023423675.1 Pseudomonadota bacterium
GGTCGGATCCCCACAGGGGCTCTGACCCCGACCTTCGTTTGCCCTGAACACTGCGCCTGCCGGCCGGTTCTGCGACAATGCGGCACTGCGCCATGCGGGCGCCCGTAGTGGAGATCGAACATGCTGCTGATCGGCGTTGCCGGCACTGAACTGACCGCCCAGGAACGCGACTGGCTGCAGCACGATGCCGTGGCCGGGGTGGTGCTGTTCAAGCGCAACTTCGCCTCGCGCCAGCAGGTGACCGATCTGAGCGCGGCCATCCGCGCCGCCGCCCCGCGCCCGCAGCTGATCTGCGTGGACCAGGAAGGCGGTCGCGTGCAGCGTTTCCGCGAGGGCTACAGCGATCTGCCGCCGCTGCAGGACATCGGCGCGCTGTACGCCAGCGACCCGCAGCAGGCGCTGGCCATGGCCGAGCAGCACGCCTGGCTGATGGCCAGCGAAGTGCGCGCCAGCGGCCTGGACCTCAGCTTCGCCCCGGTGGTCGACCTCGGCCGCGGCAACCGCGCCATCGGCAACCGTGCCTTCAGCGAAGACCCGCAGGTGGTGGCCGCGTTCACCGCGGCCTACGTGCGTGGCATGCACGCCACCGGCATGGCCGCCACCCTCAAGCATTTCCCCGGCCACGGCACCGTGCTGGAAGACACCCACGTCGACACCGCCATCGACCCGCGCGGGCTGGATGAGCTGCGCGCGCAGGACCTGGTCCCGTTCAGTGCCGGCATCGCCGCCGGTGCCGATGCGGTGATGATGGCGCACGTGATCTACCCGCAGGTGGCGGCGGAACCGGCCGGCTATTCGCCGCGCTGGATCCAGGACACCCTGCGCGGCGAGCTCGGCTTCCGTGGCGTGGTGTTCTCCGATGACATCGGCATGGCCGCCTCGCACAGCGCCGGCGGCGTACCGGCCCGCGTGCACGCGCACCTGGATGCCGGCTGCGACGTGGTGCTGGTCTGCCACCCCGAACTGGTCGATGAAGCCCTGCACGCCGTGCAGGGACGCTCCCTCAATACCGCTGCGCTGCTGGGCCTGCTTGGCCGCGGCGCGCTTGGCTGGGATGGCCTGCTGGCCGATGCCCGCCATGGCGACACCCAATCCCGTTTGCTCCACACCCTTGGAAGAACCGTCTGATGCCGAACCTCACCATTTCCCAGGCCCTGGCCCAGGCCGACCTGCTGGTCGACCGTCCCACCATCGACAAGGCCATCGCCAGCATCGCCGACGCGATCGCACGCGACTACGAGGGCGAGGTCCCGCTGTTCCTGTCCATCATGCACGGTGCGCTGCCGTTCGCCGGCCAGCTGGCGCTGGAGCTGGGTGCGCGCGGCCAGGACGTGCAGTTCGATTACCTGCACGCCACCCGCTACCGCGGTGAAACCACCGGCGGCGACCTGGTGTGGAAGCACAAGCCGGCCACCGCGCTGTTCGGCCGCCGCGTGCTGCTGGTCGACGACATCCTCGACGAGGGCTACACCCTGCAGGGCGTGCGCACCTGGTGCCTGGAACAGGGCGCCACCGACGTGCGCATCGCGGCGATGACCGTGAAGAAGCACGACCGCGGCCTGCCGGACGTCACCGCTGACTACGCCGGCATCGAACTGCCTGACCGTTATGTCTTCGGCTTCGGCATGGACGTCAACGAAACCCTGCGCTGCGTGCCGGCCATCTACGCGATGAAGGAATAAAGGCGGGCCGTTCGCGGCCTGTCCTTGTCCTGTCCTGTCCCGCGCCGGCATCTTCGGGTGCCGGCGTTTGTCTTTCCTGGAGTGCATTGCATGCAACAGATTGCCCTGGCCGTGATTGGCGGCACCGGTGTCTACAACCTGGCCAAGCTCGACGACGTGCAGACGCACGAGGTCGAGACCCGTTTCGGTCGTCCGTCCGGCCCGGTGCGCGTGGGCACGCTGCTCGGCAACCGCGTGGCCTTCCTGGCGCGCCACGGCGAGGGCCATTCGCTGCCGCCGCACAAGATCAACTACCGCGCCAACCTGGCTGCGCTGCAGCAGATCGGCGCGCAGCGGGTGCTGGCGCTGAACACGGTGGGCGGCATCGGTGACGATTTCGGTCCGCGCGTGCTGGCCTGCCCGGACCAGATCATCGATTACACCTGGGGCCGGATCAGCACGATCTGCGAGGAAGAGGGCACCGACGTGGTGCACGTGGACTTCGGCCACCCCTACATGCCGATGCTGCGCAGCAAAATCCTGGCTGCGGCAAAGGTGACCGGCGTGAAGGTGCACGATGGCGGCTGCTATGGCGCCACCCAGGGTCCGCGCCTGGAAACCATCGCCGAAATCGCCCGCATGCGCCGTGACGGCTGCGACCTGGTGGGCATGACCGGCATGCCGGAAGCCGCGCTGGCACGGGAGCTGGGGCTGGATTACGCCTGCCTGGCGATCGTGGCGAACTGGGCCGCAGGCTGCGGTGACGGCGAGGAGATCACCATGGCCGAAGTGCTGGCCAACGTGCAGGCCGCCAGCAACGGACTTCCGGAACTGGTCGGCGAATTGGCGCGGGGGTGATTGTCATCCTCGGGCAAGCTTTGCATACTCAGCCGGTACGCGGGTTCAGCGTACACCACCCATTCATTGCAAAGGTCTCGCATTAACATGCCGAACGGTACCGTCAAGTGGTTCAACGACGCCAAGGGATTTGGCTTCATCTCGCCGGAGGATGGCAGCGCCGACGTGTTCGCGCACTTCTCCGCCATCAACTCCAAGGGCTTCCGCAGCCTGCAGGAAGGCCAGCGTGTCACTTATGACGTGACCCAGGGCCCGAAGGGTGCCCAGGCTTCGAACATCACGCCGGCCGAGTGATCCACTCGACAGTGCGTTGAAAACCCCGCTACGGCGGGGTTTTTTTTTGCGCACGGCATCGGCTGGCGGGCACAATGCGGGCATGACGGAACGACTGCGCATCGCCGTGATCGGCTACGGCACCGCCGGCCAGGCATTGGCCATCCTGCTCACCCGCGATGGCCACGAGGTGGAGATCTTCGAACGGGTGCCGACGCCGGGGCCGGTGGGTGCCGGCTTCCTGCTGCAGCCCAGCGGCCTGCAGGTGCTGTGGCAGATGGGCCTGCTGGACGGGGTGCGCGCGCATGCGGCACCGGTGCACCGGCTGTATGGCGATACGCCGTGCGAGCGCGCGGTGATGGACATGGGCTACGCCGGGCTGGATGCGCGCCTGCATGGGCTGGGCATGCAGCGCGGGGCGCTGTTCTCGCTGCTTGACCAGGCCCGCGACGGCGCCGGCCAGCTGCATGTCGGCACCACCATCGTTTCGGTGGATGCCGAACAGGGCCGCCTGCGCGACAGCGAGGGGCGCCAGCATGGGCCGTTCGACCTGATGGTGGCTGCCGATGGTGCGGCGTCCACGCTGCGCGGCGGCGTCGAGCAGGGCATCGCGCTGGACCGGGTCTACCCGTGGGGCGCGCTGTGGTGTCTGCTGCCGGCCGAGGACTGGCAGCACATGAGCGAGCTGCGGCAGCGCTACGTGGCCGCGCGCAGGATGATCGGGCTGCTGCCGGTCGGCACGCGGCCGGGCGACGGTACGCCGCGCCTGAGTTTCTTCTGGAGCCTGCCGCGCGCGGATTTCGAGCGCTGGCAGGCCGATGGCATGGCGCCATGGCTGGAAGAGCTGCACGCGTTGTGGCCGCAGGCCAGTGCGCGCTTCGCCCACCTGCAGGAGCCGGGCCAGCTGGCCCGTGCGGTCTACCGCGATGCGGTGATGAAGCGCTGGCACCAGGGCCGCCTGGTGCTGGCCGGCGATGCCGCGCATGCGATGAGCCCGCAGCTGGGGCAGGGCGTCAACATGGCCCTGCTGGACGCGCTGGCGCTGCGCGATGCACTGCGCACGCACGGTGGCGGCGAGGCGGCGCTGCTGGCCTACCAGGCGCAGCGCCGCGCACACGTGGCGGTCTACCAGCGCTGGAGCCGCTGGCTGACGCCGTTGTTCCAGTCCGACCGCGATGTATGGGCCAAGGCGCGCGATGTGCTGCTCGGCCCGATGGGACGCATGCCCGGCGGGCGTGGCCACATGCTGCGTGTGCTCAGTGGCACCCAGCACGGCTGGTTCGGTGCGATGGCGCTGGATCCGGCTTTCATCGAGGCGCTTGCACAGGCCCCGGCAGGCCTGCCGATCAGCCCGATTCCGCTGCGTGCCTGAACCGCGTGGTCACGGCAATTAACGAACACCTCACCCCGGATATGCGAGAAGAGGGGAGCACGCCATCGGCGCGTCGCCCGTTTTCCTTTCCGTGATCAGACATCGCGCGTGGCCGGGCGGCACTGCCGTCGCGGCCTGTTGCGGCCCGGATGCGCCGCAGGATTCGAGGAGGATGCCATGTTGTTCGCGGTCGATGAGCTGGAATCGGAAATCTGCAAGCTGAGGGGCCTGCTGCAGATGCTGCACGAGGACCAGCCCGACGTCCTGGAAGATGTATTCGAGTTCCATGTGGGCAGCCTGATCAGCCATTCGGCACCCGCGCACCATGCGCGTATCCGCAGCAGCGCGCGGGAAATGCTGGTTGCCATCCAGGCACTGCCACGGCGCAGCGATAACAACAAAGCTGATTTCCGGCTGATGCCGGAACTGCTCGCGCGCCCGGCCTGAGCCTGGCGCAGGTCCGCCCGCCCGTCGTCAGCGCACGGGCAGGGCGACCAGCGCGTCGTCCACGCAGGCGATCCATTGTTCGCCGCCTAGCCGCGGTGGCACCACGCCGGCGGTGAATGCCGAGAACGCGGGCAGCACCGTCTGTCCCGCCCGCAGCCAGAATGCAGGAAAGCGCCGTCGCAAAGCAGGCAGGGCGACCTGAGGATGCACATGGCCAGCGATCACATGGACATCGTCAGCCTGTCGCGGCTCATGGCAGAGCAGGAACGGTCCCAGCCGCAGGTCGTCGTGGATCTGCACCTGCAGCGCCGCATGCGGGAGCTGCCGGTCATGGTTGCCGCGCACTACGTGCACGTCCAGCGCAGCATGCTGCTCGCGCCAGCCCAGCCATTGCCGATGCCAGGCCGCGCGATGCGCCGGCCCGTGCAGGATGTCGCCGAGGATCCACAGTTCGCGGCATGCGTGCTGCTGCACGAGCGCCTGCAGGCGCTGCAGGTCGTCTTCGGTGCCGCCGCTCGGAAGGGCGATGCCGGCACGACGGAACACATCGGCCTTGCCCAGATGCAGGTCGGCGATCAGCAGCGCGCGGCGTGCCGGCCACCACAGTGCACGCGCGCCAAGCAGGCACATCGGTTCGCCGCTCAGCTGCACAGGTAATTCAGTAGCCATGGCGGCGCTCCAACTGCTGTGCCGCACGCTGCACGCGGGTGCGCCAGTCTTCATTGCTGAACTGCCCGCGCAGGCGCTCGGCCCACAGCGGGAAACCCAGCGGCGTGAGCGTCGGTGGCCGCTGCAGTGACACCGACTGCGTAGCGATGTGCGTCAACGCCTGCTGCAGGCCTGGCAGGTCGAGTGCATCGGTGAGCACCTCATGCTCGGCCTGCGCCAGCAGCAGGTGGCCGGGGTCGTGTTCGCGCAGCACGTCGTACAGCAGGCCCGCCGAGGCCTGCAGCTGGCGCAGCGAACGCGGCATGCCGCCGGGCAGGCTCGGCACCAGCAGGCCGGCGACGCGGGCGATGCCACGGAACTGGCGTCGTGCCAGCTCGCCGAGGTTCACTGCGGCGCGCAGATCGTCGAGCAGATCGGCCGGATCGAACAGCGCCTGCCACGCCGCTGCATCGCGCTCGATGGGCTCTGCCGGCGCCAGCACCAGGCCGTGATCATTCACTGCATAGCCGATGCTGTTGCGCATCAGGCGCGTACAGCGCAGCGACAGCAGTGCCGCCAGCGCCTCGTGCACGTGGCGGCCCGCAAAGGGATAGACGAACAGAAACTGGCCTTCGCGACGGCGCACGTCTTCCACCAGCAGCCGCGAAGGCGCGGGTCGTTCCGACAGGTCATCCTGCAGGCCAAGCAGTGGCGCCAGCCAGCGCGCCTCGGCGCTGTTGTCGGCACCGGACAGCACCGCTTCCAGCTCGCGCCCCAGGGCCAGCGACAACGGCAGCTGGCCGCCTTGCCAACGTGGCACCACGCCACTGCCGCTGCCACGTGCCAGCCGCACGTAGGCGGTCATGTCGCGCAGCTGCACCAGCTCCAGCAGGCGGCCGGCGAACTGGAAGCGATCGCCGCGGCGCAGGCGGCTGGCGAACTGTTCCTCCACCGCGCCGAGACCACCGCCGCGCAGGAACTGCACGCGCACGCTGCCATCGCTGCTGATGGTGCCGATCGACAGCCGGTGGCGCAGTGCCTGGCGGCGATCATGCATGCGGTAGCGGCCATCCTCGTCCAGCACGACCTTGTGGTACTCGGGGTACTGCGCCAAAGCGCGGCCACCCTGCACGATGAACGCGAGCACGTCCTGCCACTGCGTGTCCTGCAGCTCGGCGAACGCATGCGTGCGTCGTACCTGCGCCAGCAGTGCATCGGCCTGGAAGCCGCCGGCCAGCGCACGGCTGACCGCGTGCTGGGCCAGCACGTCCAGCGACAGCGTGGGCGGCGTGCGCGGTTCGGTAATGCCGTCGCGCAGGGCTCGCCGCACGGCGGCGTACTCGGCCAGCTCCAGGGCATGGGTGGGTACGCACAGCACGCTGCCGCTTGCCCCGGGCCGATGTCGCGCGCGCCCCGCACGCTGGCGCAGGCGCGCCACGCCCTTCGGGCTGCCCAGCTGCAGCACCTGTTCCACTTCCGGAAAGTCCACGCCGAGGTCGAGGCTGGAGGTGGCCACCACGCAGCGCAGCGTGCCGGCGCGCAGGCCATCTTCCACCTGCTGGCGCAGGCCTGCGTCGAGCGAGCCGTGGTGCAGGGCCAGCGTCTGCGCGTCTTCCGGCCAGACTGCGGCCAGCGCCTGATGCCACAACTCGGCCTGCGCGCGCGTGTTGGTGAACAGCAGGCTGCTGCGCGCGGACATCAGCGCATCGAGCACGCGCGACAACTGGCCCAGACCGAGATGCCCGGCCCATGGGAAGCGCTCGCCGCTGGCGGGCAGCAGGCTGCTGATCGCTACCGGTCGCTGTCGTGCGCCTTCCACCTGCACCGTGCCAGCCATGCCGGGAAGCAGCACGTCGCGCGCCTGCGGCAGGTTGCCCAGCGTTGCCGACAGGCCCCACAGCTGCAGCGCCGGCGCGGTGTCACGCAGCAACGCAAGGTTGAGCTGCAGCAGCACACCGCGCTTGTTGCCCATCAGTTCGTGCCACTCGTCCACCACCACGCAGCGCAGCTGGCGCATGCGTTCCAGCGTGTCGGGGTAGCTGAGCAGCAGGGCCAACGACTCCGGCGTGGTCACCAGCACGTCGACGCGGCCCTCACGGGCGAGGCGACGGTCGCGGCTGCTGGCATCGCCACTGCGCAGGCCGACCTTCCAGCCCAGGCCCAGGCCCTCGATCGGCGCCTGCAGGGCGCGCGCGGTATCACTGGCGAGCGCGCGCAGCGGCGTCACCCACAACACCTGCAGCGGGCGTACCGCATTGGCCCGCGCCGGCTTCGGCAGCGGATCGATCATCGCCTGCAGCAGCGGTCCGCCGAACATGGCCAGCGTCTTGCCGCTGCCGGTCGGGGTGTGCAGCAGGCCCGAACTGCCCGCCAGGTAATGGCGCCACATCGCGCGCTGGAATGGCAGGGGTTTCCAGCCACGGCTGCCGAACCAGGCCTGCAGCCGCTGCAGCGCATCGCTGCGCTTCATCGCGCCAGGGCCTGCAGGGTCGCCAGCTGGTCGGCTTCGCTGGCCGGCTTGTCCTGGCGCCAGCGCAGGATGCGCGGGAAGCGCACGGCGATGCCGGATTTGTGCCGCGCGCTGCGGTTGACCGCCTCGAAGCCGAGCTCGAACACCTGCTCGCCACGCACGCTGCGCACCGGCCCGAAGCGTTCGCGGGTATTGGCGCGGATCCAGCGGTCCAGCGCCAGGATCTCCTTGTCGTCCAGCCCGGAATAGGCCTTGGCTACCGGCACCAGGGTGTCGCCGTCCCAGACGCCGAAGGTGTAATCGGTGTACAGCGTGCTGCGCCTGCCGTGGCCGGCCTGCGCATACAGCAGCACCGCATCGATGGTCAGCGGGTCGACCTTCCACTTCCACCAGTCGCCACGGCGGCGCCCGGCCTGGTAGATCGAATCACGGCGCTTGAGCATCAGCCCTTCGACACCGCGCTCGCGCGATGCTTCGCGCAGGTCCGCAGCGTGCGCCCAATCGTCGGCGTGCACATCGGGCGACAGCTGGATGCGTGCATCGCCGAGCGCGCCGATCAGTTCGGCCAGTTGTGTGCGCCGCTGCTGCAGCGGCAGTTCGCGCAGGTCCTGGCCATCGCGTTCCAGCAGGTCGTAGGCGAGCACGCGCACCGGCGTATTGCGCAACGTTGCCGCACCGGGCTTGCGGCGCTGGATGCGCGTCTGCAGCGCAGTGAAAGCGCGTGGCGCGTCGTCGGCCTCATCCCAGGCCAGCAGCTCGCCATCGATCACGCAGCCATCGGGCAGCGCCGCTGCCGCCTGTTCGATCTCGGGGAAGCGTCCGTCCAGCCGCTCCTCGCCGCG
>JAFAFD010000259.1 GCA_023423675.1 Pseudomonadota bacterium
CGCCCGGATGGTTGTGGTCATCCTTTTCCGGCGCCACGCAGCCGAGCACGGACACGCCGGTGCGCATCACGTCCATCGGGTGCGCCGACGGCGGCAGCTCTTCCAGCGCGGCCTTCACCGCGGCCGGAATGCCGCGCAGCGACTTCAGCTTCGCCTTGTAGCCCTTGAGCTCAGCGCGGGTTGGCAGCTTGCCGTGCACCAGCAGGTAGGCGATTTCCTCGAACTCGCTGGTGCTGGCCAGGTCCAGGATGTCGTAGCCGCGGTAATGCAGGTCGTTGCCGCTGCGGCCGACGCTGCACAGCGCGGTGTTGCCGGCGGCGGTGCCGGACAGGGCGACGGACTTCTTCGGCTTGAAGGTCGGGTTTGCGGTCGTATCGTTCATGTTTTCCCTCCGAAAACTGATGGTGCAGGGTACTGCTTATTTCTTGGCGGCGAACAGGGCGTCGAGCTGCTGTTCGAAGGCGTGGTAGCCGATGCGGTCATACAGTTCTTCACGCGTCTGCATGGCGTCGACCACGTTGCGCTGGTGGCCGTCGCGGCGCACCGACTGGTAGACGATCTCGGCCGCCTTGTTGGCGGCGCGGAAGGCCGACAGCGGGAACAGCTGGATGGCCACGCCGGCCGAAGCCAGTTCGTCGCGGCTGAACAGCGGGGTGGCACCGAATTCAGTGATGTTGGCCAGCACCGGCACCTTCACCGCATCGACGAAGCGGCGGTAGGTGTCCAGGTCGTAGGCGGCCTCGGCGAAGATGCCGTCGGCACCGGCCTCGACACAGGCGATGGCGCGCTCGATGGCCTTGTCCACGCCGTCCACCTGGATGGCGTCGGTGCGGGCGATCAGGAAGAAGTCCGGATCGGTCTTGGCATCGGCGGCGGCCTTCACGCGGTCGACCATTTCACCCTGCGAGACGATTTCCTTGCCCGGTCGGTGACCGCAGCGCTTGGCGCCGACCTGGTCCTCGATATGGCAGGCGGCCGCGCCGGCCTTGATCAGCGACTTCACGGTGCGCGCGATGTTGAACGCACTCGGGCCGAAGCCGGTGTCGATGTCGACCATCAGCGGCAGGTCGCAGACATCGGTGATGCGGCGCACGTCGATCAGCACGTCTTCCAGCGTGTTGATGCCCAGGTCCGGCAGGCCCAGCGAACCCGCAGCGACACCGCCGCCGGACAGGTAGATGGCGCGGAAGCCGGCGCGCTTGGCCAGCAGGGCGTGGTTGGCGTTGATCGCGCCGATCACCTGCAGCGGCGATTCGGCAGCCAGGGCCTCACGAAAGCGAGCACCGGCGGAAGAAGGAGTGGAAGCGGTCATGCGGCAATCCAGGTTGGGAACGGGATAGGAAGCGCAAACACCATGCCAAGCTGCAAGCGGTTGATTTCAAAGGCATGACCGCACTGCGACGATGAAACAAATGAAACATTGAAACGGATGTATCATGAAACATCGTTACCCACGACTGCCGCCATGTACCTGCCCCGCTTGCCCCTGCGCCACGCCGATGCCGACCCCGGCCGCCCGGTCATCTGGACGGTCAGCGTCTCGCGGCTGACCGGCCTGCTCGGCGATGTCATCCCCGAATTCGACCGCCGCGCGCGCATCGAGCAGATCAACCTCGGTTTCGAGGAAGCGGTGGATGTGATCGGCCAGCGCCTGCGCCGCGAACACTGCGACGTGGTCATCGCCGGCGGTTCCAACGCGGCCTGGCTGCGCGGGCGGCTCGAGCTGCCGCTGGTGCCGATCCAGGCCAACGGCTTCGACCTCATGGAGGCGCTGGCCCGTGCCCGCCGCATCGCCCCGCGCATCGGCCTGGTCACCCATGCCAGTGACGTACCGGTGTTCAGCAACTTCCAGCAGAGTTTCGGCCTGGACATCGAGCACCGCCGCTTCGTCACCCGCGAAGATGCGCGTGACTGCATTGCCGACCTGCGCGCCAACGGCATCGAGGTGATCGTCGGCACCGGCATGGCCATCGACCACGCCGAACAGATGGGCCTGCCCGGCGTGCTGCTGTACTCGGCCGATTCGGTACGGCAGGCGTTCGAGCACGCGCTGGAACTGACCCAGGCGCTGGCCCGCTCCGGCGGCAGCCGCCCGGTCGCACGCCGCCGCACCGCCCCACGCAGCGATGCGCACGCGCTGCTTGGCGACAGCGAGGCGATGGCCCAGGTGCGCGCGCAGATCGCGCTGTATGCGCCGCATGACAGCACCGTGCTGGTCACCGGCGAAACCGGCACCGGCAAGGAACTGGTCGCGCGCCAGCTGCACGCAGCCAGCGGCCGCCGAGGCCGCTTCGTCGCGCTGAACTGCGGTGCGATCAGCGAGTCGCTGCTGGAAGCAGAGCTGTTCGGCTACAGCGATGGCGCCTTCACCGGCGCGCGGCGCGGTGGTCGCGTCGGCCTGGTCGAGGCCGCCGACGGCGGCACCCTGTTCCTCGATGAGATCGGCGAACTGCCGCTGCCACTGCAGACACGCCTGCTGCGGGTGCTGGAAGAACGCGAGGTGCTGCGCGTGGGTGCTACCGAACCGACGCCGGTGGACCTGCGCGTGGTTGCCGCGACACTGCAGTCACTGGAGCAGCGCGCGGCCGCCGGCAGCTTCCGCCGCGATCTGTATTACCGGCTCGCCGCGCTGCGTATCGCCCTGCCCTCGCTGCGCGCGCGGCGTGGCGACATTCCGCTGCTGGCACAGCATTTCTTCCGCCAACTGCGTGGGATCGACGCGCCATTGGACGAAGAGGCAATGGGCGTACTGACCGCCACCGGGTGGCCCGGCAACGTGCGCGAACTGCGCAATCTGGTGGATCGCCTGCGCATCCACTGGCAGCCGGGTGAAGGGCTCATCGATGCCACGCGCCTGCTGCAGCTGGCGCCCGAGCTGACAAGCGAAGGCGCGACAGCACTGCCACTGGAAAGCAACGGCAAGCGCCCGCCACGTGCGCAGCTGGAAACATTGCTGCGGGAACACCGCAATGATCGCGAAGGCATGGCGCAGGCGCTGGGCGTGTCACGCACCACGCTGTGGCGCTGGCTACGCGCCGAGGGCCTGTAGAGTCGAGCCACGCTCGACTGCCAAAGCGGCAGCCCCGCGCTCTCTGGTAGGTGTCAACCTTGGTTGACACGCTCGCTGCGCGGAACGCCAACCAAGGCTGGCGGCTACCAACCGGGGCAAAAGCAGTTACCGGGGCGGTTCGGCGTCCAGCGCCATGCGGAAATACACCACCCGCTCGGTTTCCTCGAAACCGCACGCGCGGTGTGCGGCATGCGCCTGCAGATCCTCCACGCGACTGTCCGAAGCGAGTTCGCTGCAGCCGGCCGCACGCGTCCAGTCCTGCACCGCGGCCAGCAAGGAGCGGCCCACGGCATGGCCCTGCCAGTGCGGCTGCACGTACCAGCCTTCCAGGAAGCCCACCGGCGAAGATTCCGTACCGTTGACGTAATCGTGGCGCAGCCGCACTTCGGCGAAACCTACGGCTTCGCCATCGCCCAGGCAGGCCAGGAACACCGCGCCGTCTGCGTCGTCCAGCGACTGCGCCAGCTCCTCCAGCGGGTCATCGGCATCGGGCCACAGGCCCAGCCGCAGCTGCGCCCACGCCGCCGCATCGGCCGGCGTGGCCTGGCGGATCACCGGCGCGGCATCACTCACGGGTACAGCAGCCGCTTGCTCCAGCGCCCTTCGGCACCGGCCTCGTAGCACCAGCGCTCGTGCAGGCGGAACTGCGCGCCGTACCAGAACTCGATGCGGTCCGGCACCACGCGCAGGCCACTCCAGCCGTCCGGACGCGGCACGTCCTTGCCCTCGAAACGGGCTTCGACCTCGGCCACGCGCGCATCGAACTCCTCGCGCGTCGCCAGCGTCTTCGACTGCAGCGACGCCCACGCGCCGATCTGGCTCATGCGCGGGCGGCTGGCGAAATAGGCATCAGCCTCGGCGTCGGCCACCTGCTCCACGCGCCCTTCGATACGCACCTGGATGCCGGCCTCGCGCAGGCTGCGCCACAGGAACAGCAGCGCCGCCTGCGGGTTGGCCTGCAGTTCCTGGCCCTTGTGGCTGTCCAGGTGGGTGTAGAACACGAAGCCGCGCTCATCGAAGGCCTTCAGCAGCACGGTACGCGCCGACGGGCGGCCCTGCGTATCGGCGGTGGCCACGGTCATCGCGTTGGGCTCGACCTCGCGGCTCTGCTTCGCCTCGTCGAACAGGGCGGCAAAGGTGGACAGGGCTTCGGCGTAAAGGTCGCTCATGGTTCGCTTCTTCTCACACGGATTGGGCTATTGTGGCGGCATGGTTGCTGCTGCGTACATGCCCCAGGTGAAAGGATTCCCGGATGCGCTTGCCGAGCAGGCGCTTGACGATGCGCTGGCCAGCGGCGCCACGGTGCCAGTATTGGCGATCAGCGGCGTGCAGGGCAGCGGCAAATCGACGCTGGCCGCCCAGGTGGTCGCCCGCGCCCAGGCACGCGGCCTGAACGCGGCAGCGCTGTCCATCGATGATGTCTACCTGACCCGCGCGCAACGCCAACGCCTGGCCCGCCAAGTCCACCCGCTGCTGATCACCCGCGGCCCGCCCGGCACCCACGACCTGCCACTGGCCCATGCCGTGCTCGACGCAGTGGCCACCCGCCAGCCGCTGGCACTGCCGCGCTTCGACAAACTGGCCGATGAGCGCCTGCCCGAGGCGCAGTGGGCAGCGCTGGACGCCCCGCTGGACCTGCTGGTGTTTGAAGGCTGGTTCCTTGGCACGCCCGCGCAGGACGATGCCGAGCTGGACAGCCCCTTGAACGCGCTGGAGCGCGAGGCCGACCCGGATGGCCGCTGGCGGCGCTGGTGCAACCAGGCGCTGGCCCGTGACTACCCGGCGCTGTGGCAGCGCTGCGACCGCCTGTGGTTCCTGCAGCCGCCGGATTTCTCGGTGGTGCCGCGCTGGCGCTGGCAGCAGGAACAGAACCTGCAGGCTGCCCAGCCCGGCCGGCACGG
>JAFAFD010000276.1 GCA_023423675.1 Pseudomonadota bacterium
CCCCCCCACCACCCCCCCCCCCCCCCCCGGCCAAGCGCATGAATCGCGTTTTTCGCCCACCCACGAGGGGCTGCGCCGTTCGCAGGACCCTACGCCGAAGGCGCAGGCTTCTGCCGCAGCAGGCTGACCGCCAGGCCACCCACCACCAGCACGCCCAACCCCAGCAGCGCCCACAACAACCACGCCTTCCAGTCGCGCTGCGGCTTCAACGCGGCATCGCCAGCCAGCGTCTCCGGGCCGCCTTCCAGCCGCGCCAGCGTCGGCTGCCACGACGGGTCATTGCGCTGGCGCAGTTCCTCGATCAGCACCGCGATCGGGGCTTCGGCACGGCGTGCGGTGGCGCTGCCCACGGCCAGCGCGTACGGCGCCGCGCCCTGGCTCAGGAACACCATCACTTCCGGCTGGTAGCCCAGGCGCAGGGTCGGTGCCGTGGCCGTTTCCACCGGGCTGGCCACCAGCTTCCAGTAGCTGTCACGCCAGGGGCCGCCCAGTGACTGCGCGGCCGACTGCTGGCGCTGGCCCACGGCACCCTGCTGCACCTGGTAGGCGATCCACGGTGCGCTGCGGCGCTGCCATTCCGCATCGGCATCGTCGCGGCTGTACAGCGTCCACTGCACCAGGCTGTTGTCGGTGCTGGCCACGTCGGCCTTGCTGACCGGGAACCGCCCATCGAGTTCGAAGGTGTATTCACCCTTGCCGGCAGCAGTGGGTTCCAGCGACAGCCACTCCCACGGCAACGTCGCCGGCGCCGGCGGCAGTTCGGCCAGCACGCTGCGCAGGGCCGGCAGGCGCGCGTCGCCCTGCGGCAGCACACGCAGGTAGCGTGCGTTGCCATCCACCTGCAGGCGGCGCTGCAGCAGGCGCTTGCCGGCGCGCTGCAGATCCACCAGCGGCACATCGCGCGCGACCGCGCGCCAGTGCTGCAGGTCGTCGCTGGCATCCAGCTGTACCTGCGCCTGCAGCGGTTGCCCGCTGTCGGCCCAGTCCAGCACCAGTGCGGCCAATGGCTGCTGGCCCAGCACGCTGGCATCGATCAGCCAACCGCCCTGCCCGTTCGCCACGACGCCGCCGCCCACGCGCGCTTCGACCCGGCGCACGCGGCCATCGGTGTCGCGCTCGGTCAGCAGCTGCAGGTCATTGCGCTGCGCTTCGGCCAACGGCGGCAGCGCGAACCACGGCAGCTCGCGCTGCACCGGCGGCTGCGCCAGCGGCTGGTCCGGGGCCAGCAGCGCGGAGGGCAACGCCTGGCCCGCGGCGTTGAACACCTGCAGGTCGCTGAGATCGGCGCTGCCGGCGCGGCGGTAGATGGCCGGCTCCAGCACCACGCGGTAGGCGCCAGACTGCGCACTGGACAGGCTCAACGGCCACTGTTCGGCGTAGTGCGCGCGGTAATCGGTGGCCTGCGCGGATGCGACGCCGGCCAGCGCCAGCAACATCGGCAGCAGTGCCGTGCTCCACTTTTTCATTGCGTGTTCTCCACGGTCGGCGCGGTGCCCGGGGGCGCCGGCGCCAGATAGCCCACGACCGTGCACAGCAGGCCATAGGCGATGAACGATGCGATACCCAGCAGGTTGCCAAGATGCTGGCGGTCGACCAGCACCAGCTTGGCCAGGACCACGGCCATCAGCACGGCGCCCACCATCCACAGCACGCGCTGGCCCCGGCGCGAGCCCCAGACCCAGGCGATCACGCCGAGCACGCTCCACAGCACGGTCAGGCTGGTCTGGGCCAGGCTCTCGCGGGCCATCGACGGCGCCCAGGGCACACCGCCCCAGTGGTGCACGCCATGCAGCACGGTGCTGGTCAGGGCGAGGAACCCGGCCAGCGCCAGCAGCGGCACGCGCAGGCGCTGCAACAGCGCCGGGGCCTGGCCGCCGAACAGCCAGCGCGCGGCCAGCAGCAGGCTCAGCCACTGCGCCAGCTCGGCCGGGTTCAGCACCGGCAGCCACGGCAGCGGTGCGGCATCGCCGGCGAGGGTGATGCCGATCCACCAGGCGCAGGCCAGCACGCCGAACACCACGCTCTGCAGCGCCACGCGCGCAGCATCGAAGGCATCACCCAGCGGCCAGCGCAACCACGTCCAGCGCCACAGCGACAACGCCGCCAGCAGCAGCCACGGCAGGGTCACCAGCAGCGCGCTCCAGCCCTGGGCCAGGTGCGCGGTATCGCCGCCCCACAGCGCAAGCAGGGACAGCAGCGACGGCCACAGCAGCCACCACAGGAACTGGGCGATACGGGCCACACCGTCGCCGCCCTGGCGCAGGCACAGCAGGGTGCGCACGCCCAGCACGGCGAACACCGCCCAGCCCAGCGCGCCGTAACCGGCAAACGGCTGCTGGTGCGCATCGCTCTGCAGCAGGGCCAGCGGGAAGCCGGCGGCCAGCATCACCAGTGCGGTCATGCCCAGCGCGCGGGCCGGCTGGCGACGCTGCACCTCGGCCGCCAGCCAGGCGGTGACCGCCGCCAGCACCAACAGCGCGTCGGCCTGCGCCGCGTGCTCGATGAAGCGGCCGATCTCATGGACGAATCCGCCCAGCCACCACAGCAGGCCCCACAGGTAATACACCACGGCCACGTCATGCCGCGCGCGGCGCTGGTAGCTCCACGCACTGGCGAAACCGGCCACGGCCAGCAGCAGCGTACCGATGGCGGTGGGGTTGAGCAGGAACCGCGTGTCGCCGTGCCAGTAGTCGGCGCCCACCACGAATGCGAACGCGGCGCCGAGCTGCAGCAGCGCAGCCGCCACCTGCGGCAGCCAGCGCTGCTGCCGCAGCCCCAGCCAGGCCAGGCCGGCGCCTTCCAGCGCGAACACCGCACCGGTGGCGCGTGCCGACAGCGCCAACGGCACCGCCAGGGTGGCAAAGCCCACCGCCAGCACCGCGTGCGACTGCGCCAGCACGCTGTACGAGGCGCGATGGATCAATGCGCGTGCCAGCACCGCATAGATCGCGGCCAGGCCCAGCGCGTACAGCGCCAGCGTCATCGGCTGCTCGTGCAGCATGCCGGCCTGCAGCGAGAACGCGATCAGCGGCGTACCGAACACCAGGCTGCCATCGACCAGGTCGCGGCGCTCGGCCGGCTGGCGGCGTGCGTACAGCAGCGGGATCAGCAGGTAGAAGGCGAAGAACAGCAGCAGGAACGGCTCGGTGCTGGCGAACTTGTCGGCGCGGTACTGCAGCACGCCCCAGAACGTGCCGATGCCGAAGGTGAAGGCAAAACCCAGCAGGTTGAGCGCGCGCCACGGACGGAACCAGGCGATGGCGAAGATGCCCGCGTTGAGCACCGCGTAGTAGCTGAACAGGCCCACGTGGTTGCCGCTGCCGGTGGACAGCCACAGCGGCGCCATGAGGCCGGCGAGGATGCCGAGCACCGCCAGCGTGCGCGAGTTCTGCACCACGGCCAGCACGCACAGGCCCGCCACCAGCAGGATCGAGCTGGCGAAGGCGAAGCCGGGGTTGATGAGTTCGAAGCGCTTGAACGCGGCGAAGATGGTCAGCAGCAGCACGCCGATGGCGCCGCCCTGCAGGGCCAGCGCGAACAACCGGCGGCGTTCGCGCTGGTGCCAGCCGAAACCGAGCAGGCCGAGTGCGCCAACGGTAATGCCGGCCAGGCGCAGCTCGATCGGCACCACCAGCCACCCCTGGTCGCTGACGTACTTCAACAGCGCGGCGACGCCGGCCAGCAGCACCAGCATGCCGATCTTCACCGGCACGTTGCCTTCGGTGAACCAGCGCTTGACCGCGCCCACGGCGCGTTCGATCACGTTGGGCATCGCCGGTTCCGCTGGTAATGGCGGCCATGCCGGTACCGGCGGCGGTGCGGCGGGTGCCGGTGCCGGTGCGGGCGGCGTGGCAAAGCCCTTGTCGATCAGTGGCGCATCCTCGGCCGGATTGGCCGGCATGGCGTCGCGCCGGTCCTGGCTGAGATTGGTCAGGATGCCGTCGAGACGGTCGTTCCCGGCATCGCCGCGCAGGGCCTGCTCGAACTGGTCGGATACGGTCTCGGCTGCAGC
>JAFAFD010000285.1 GCA_023423675.1 Pseudomonadota bacterium
ATGTTGATTAGACTGTCTTAGGTGCGAGTTGATTAGCCGCCTGGGCCACTAAACTCTTTTCGAAATTCATCTTTTGTCGGCCACTGGCGAGCGAAATTTCCATGAACGCCAAATCTCACAACTCCGCTGACGCGCGCCCCAGCCTTAAAGCGCTGGACGATGGCCGCCGTGCGCGTGAAGTAGCCGCCTACAAGAATGATCCCTCCCGCCCGATGCCTGTCGTTTTCAAGGTCAGGGAGAACGGCGGCAGGATTGCGTGGCCGCATAAGTTCCGGTGATTGACCCGGAGTTGCCGACTGAGGCACTTCTCATACCGCCTACCGCGGCACTGCTTGTAGGTGGACAAGCTCTCGCACTTTGGGTGAACGCCCTCGACATTCCGCTGCCGACAGCGTTGGCGGGCGGCGTCACCGTAGACGTGGATTTCCTCGGCTCCGCGGCCGATGCAAGAGAACATCACGCATTCCTTGAGATCGCCACAGCGGAAAAGAGGATGCGGACCGAAATCCATTTCCCGCAGCCATTTGAGAACACACCCAACAGCGCGAAGATCACCATATTCCGCGCGTCAGGAATCGCTGCGGAAATTGACTACCTCAGCCATCTCATCGGCTATGCAGGGAAAGACGAAGATCGGCTGAAGGACAGAGCGATCGAAATCACCGACCTCTACTTTGCGGGGTCGTCGCTGCGCGTGATGCATCCGTTCGACTGCCTGCGAAGTCGCTTGTGCAACATCTACAGCCTTCCAAACAAGCGCAACACCATCCATGTTGCTCAAGCCCGCCTGGCACTTGAGGTGATGAGGGCCTTCATCCTCTCAAGCTGACCGAAGAGGAGACCGAGGCAAGAGCTCAGCTCTATCCACTTCTTGAGGAAATCATCTCCCTGACCGCCAGCCGCGTCGGGACAGATACGTTCCACAATTTCGGAATCGACGTTCTGTCATGCCTGCCGGTCGATCAACTCCCGGCGCCCTTCATCGCCCGCCGGCTTCCAATCGCGCAGGCCTACATTGAGCGCCGCCGCTTCGGAAAGAAGGGTGGAAGAAGGCCGCCTGACGGCCGTCCCGGCACATAGCCGGCATCCTCCCGAGCGCGGGAAGCATCGCGGCAATGCCGGCCAGCGGCCGGCACTACCTCCAACACGGGGTCAGAGCCCTTTCCGTTGGAAAGGGATCCGACCCCTGCGCTCAATCCTCTTCTTCTTCCGGCACCTGGTCCGCATTCAACGTGCGGGCCTTGCGCTTGGGCGCGGTGAACGGGGTCGGGGTCGGCACGCCCGGCAGCGCGCTGCCGAACACCATGTGTGCACCGGCACGCAGGCTGCCACCGGCCATTTCCAGCTCGAACCGCTCGGCATCGCGCTCGCGGATCTGCTCGGCAATCTCCTGCGCGTCGTCCTCGTCCGCACCCAGCTCCATCAGCGCGGCCTGGCCGAACATCAGCGCCGATTCAAACGTCTCGCGGATCTGGAAATCGACACCGGCATGGATCAGGCGCAGCGAGTGCTCGCGGTCAAACGAGCGCACCAGCAGCTTGGCCTGCGGGAATTCATGCGCGACCAGCTCGACGATGCGGTCGGCATCCTCGGCATTGTTCACGCACACCGCGATCGCCCGCGCGGTACCGGCGCCGGAGGCATGCAGCACGTCAAGACGGGTGCCATCGCCGTAATAGATCTTGAAACCAAAGCGCTCGGCGTTGTGGATCATCTCCACGTCGTTGTCGATGATGGTGACGTCCACGTCGCGGGCCAGCAGCGACTGGCTGGCCACCTGGCCGAAGCGGCCGAAGCCGATCATCAGCACGCTGCCGGACAGGCCGTCGGCGGTGTCCACGCCTTCCAGGCTCACTTCCGGCTTCGGCGCCACGCGCTTGTAGACCAGCACCACCAGCGGGGTCAGCGCCATCGACAGCACCACCACGGCGGTGAAGTTGGCATTGATGTCCATGTCGATGACGCCGGCACTGGCCGCGGCGGAGAACAGCACGAAGGCGAATTCGCCGCCCTGCGCCATCAGCACGCCGCGGTCCATCGCCTGCGCGTGATCGCTGCCCATCAGCCGCGCAACGACGTAGATGCACAGCGCCTTGGCCGCCATCAGCGCCAGCACCAGGCCGGCGATCATCGGCCAGTTGCCGGCCACCACGCCCAGGTCCAGCGCCATGCCCACGCTGAGGAAGAACAGGCCCAGCAGGATGCCGCGGAACGGCTCGATGTCCGCTTCGATCTGGTGGCGGAAGGTGGATTCGCTCAGCAGCACACCGGCAAGGAACGCGCCCATCGCCATCGACAGGCCGGACAGCTGCATCAACAGCGCCGCACCCAGCACCACCAGCAGCGCGGCGGCGGTCATCACTTCGCGTGCTTTCGATTCGGCAAGCAGGCGGAACAGCGGATTGAGCAGGAAGCGGCCGACCAGCACCAGGCCGACGATGGCGCCCACGCCGATCGCCACCGACAACCAGCGCGAGCCCTCGCCATCGGCACTGCCGGCGCTCGGTGCCATCCACGCCACCAGGGCCAGCAGCGGCACGATCAGCAGGTCTTCGAACAGCAGGATGGAGACGATCTTCTGCCCCGACGGCAGCGCGATGTCACCACGCTCGGCCAGCAGCTGCATCACCACCGCGGTGGAGGTGAGCACGAAGCCGGTGGCGCCGATGAAGGCGACCTGCCACGGCAGGCCGAACAGCTTGGCGATGCTGGTCAGCACCAGCGCACAGGTGACGATCTGCAGCGTGCCCAGCCCGAAGATTTCCTTGCGCAGGCTCCACAGGTGCGAGGGGCGCATTTCCAGGCCGATGACGAACAGGAACATCACCACGCCCAGCTCGGCCGTATGCAGGATCGCCTGCGGGTCGGAGAACCAGGCCAAGCCGAACGGTCCGATCGCCAGGCCCGCGGCGAAGTAACCCAGCACCGAACCCAGGCCGAGCCTGCGGAACAGGGGCACCATCACCACTGCCGCGCCCAACAGGGCGACGACCTTGACCAGTTCGCTGGTCGCTGCTTCTACCGCCATGCGGTGTATCCCCGAAAACCGAAATCGGCCTCAACGATAGAGCAAGTTTTCTGACGGCAATAGCATCGACGTTGCGTTTGGTTGTGCCGAAAATGGAACGATTGCGAGATTGATACCCAGCATCGTTCCGGAATAGCCGACATTCATCCACGCATGGCGTGGATCTACC
>JAFAFD010000334.1 GCA_023423675.1 Pseudomonadota bacterium
ATAGACTGGCCTGTCTCCGAACCAATGAACGCCCGATGGAGGCCGCCGGGCATGGCCGGGCGCTACCGAAACTGACGCCGTGGCCCGTGCCCGGAAGAGAGCGCGGAAGCGCGGCCTATGTCCGATGCCATGAACGCCCGAAGGAAGCGGCCGGGCATGGCCCGGCGCTACCGACCCGGCGCCGCGCGGCAGAACCTCACAGGGGGCCAAGGTATCCGCCGATAGGTGGATTCAGAGCGCATTCCCAGACTGGCCCAATGTCCAGCCGTCATCTCCAACGTGGCCGCGATTCCCACATCGGCGGGTACTACGTATTGACCACCGTGGTGCTGAAGCGACGCCCGGTGTTTGCAGACCCTCGCTGCGCAGAATGCCTCGTGGACACACTGCGCTTCGTCGAGCGCGAGCGACTCAGTCGCTCGTTCGCCTGGGTCGTCATGCCCGATCATGTTCATTGGTTGATGCAGTTGCGCGCCGGCACGCTCGCCCGATTGATGGGAACGTTGAAATCACGCAGCAGCCGCCTTATGGGGCAGCAGTTCGGTGTGGAGACGCCCCTGTGGCAGCCGAGCTACTTCGACCACGCTGTTCGCAATGAAGATGCGTTGAGACGTCATGCGCTCTACATTCTGGGGAATCCGATCCGTGCGGGGCTTGCTGCCGAACTGGATGAATACCCGTTTGCCTGGTGCCGATGGCCGATGCGATAGCGATTGGACCCGCGGCAGAAGCCGCCGGGCATGGCCCGGCGCTACCGATGCTCCCTTCGCCCGTATATGCGGCCTTTGTCCGACGCCATGAACGCCGGAAAGAAAGCCGCCGGGCATGGCCCGGCGCTACCAATATTGCCTCCGCCTTCATGCGCGGTCGGCGTTTGATGTCGCGCACGCCCCAAAAAAGCCGCCGGGCATGGCCCGGCGCTACCAGGGGTTACCCGCGTTCGTGCCAGCCGCCGCCCAGCACCTTGTACAGGGTGATGCGGTTGGTCTGCTGGGCCAGCTCGGTCTGCAGGCGCGTCTGCTGCGCGCTGTAGGCGGTGCGGCGTGCGTCCAGCAGGGTCACGAAGCTGTCCAGGCCGGCGTCATAGCGGGCCTGCGACAAGCGGTTGGCCGTTTCGGCCGCATCCACCAGGCGCTGCTGCGCGCTCACCTGCTCGTCCAGGCTGACATTCAGCGCCAGCGCGTCGGAGGTTTCGCGGAAACCGCTCTGGATCGCCTTTTCATACTGCGCCAGGGCGATATCGCGATCCGCATTGGCCACCGCCAGGTTCGCGCGCAGCTTGCCGCCCTGGAAGATCGGCAAGGTGATCTTCGGCAGGAAACTCCACACGCGCGTGCCGCTGTCGAACAGGTTGGACAGTTCGCCCGAGCCACTGCCGATGCTGCCGGTCAGGGTGATGCTGGGGAAGAACGCGGCACGCGCGGCACCGATGTTGGCGTTGGCCGCCAGCAGCTGGTGTTCGGCGGCCATGATGTCCGGGCGCTGCAGCAGCACGTCGCTGGGCAGGCCGGCCGGCGGCGGGGCCAGGGCCAGCAGCTGCGGTTCGATGCTGTCCGGCAGCAGGTCCGCATCAACCTGGCCACCGGCCAGCAGCACCAGCGCGTTGCGATCCTGGGCCAGCTGCCCGCGCAGGCGGGCGGCGTCGGTACGCGCGGTTTCCACCAGCGTGCGGGTCTGGCTCAGCTCCAGCCCGGAGCTGCCACCGCGTTCGTGGCGGGCCTCGGCCAGGCGCAGCGAATCCTCGTAGGTCTTCAGCGTGGCTTCGGAAATCTTCAGCTGCTGCGCGTCGGCACCGTAGGTCAGCCACGCGGTGGCGGTCTCGGCCACCAGGCTCAGCTGCGCGTTGCGGCGGTTGGCGGCCACAGCGAAGTACTGCTGCAAGGCAGACTCGCTGAGGTTGCGCACGCGGCCAAACAGATCCAGCTCGAAGTCGGCCACGCCGACGCCGGCGGTGAACTGCTCGGTGACACCGGCATTGGTGCCCTGCCGTTCCATCTGGCCGGTGGCGGCCAGGCCGGGCACGCGGTCGGCGCGCTGCACGCGGTACTGGCCGCGTGCCTTTTCCACGTTCAACACCGCCACGCGCAGGTCGCGGTTGTTGTCCAGCGCCTGGCCGATCACCTGCTGCAGGCGCTCATCGGTGAAGAAGTCGCGCCAACCCAGTGCCGCAACATCGGTAACCTCGCCCTGGCTGGCCTCGGCCGGCCACTGCGACGGAATGGCCGGGGCAACGGCGGTGTTCTTCGGCACCAGCGTGGAACAACCAGCCAGGCCCAGGCTGGCGACGAGCGCCAGCAGCAAAGGGGTCTTATTCATGGGAACCTCCATGGGCAGCTTCATCGCGCGGAGCCGGCGGCGTGCCACCTCCGTTGCCCTTGTTGCGGTTGAACACGCGCTGCACCACCACGAAGAACAGCGGGATGAAGAACACGCCCATCACGGTGCCCACCAGCATGCCGCCCAGCACGCCGGTACCGATCGCGCGCTGCGCACCGGAACCTGCACCGGAGGCAATGGCCAGCGGCAGCACGCCCAGGCCGAACGCCAGCGAGGTCATGATGATCGGGCGCAGGCGGTCGCGGACCGCATGCATCGTCGCTTCGATCAGGCCTGCGCCCTTCTCCAGGTTTTCCTTGGCGAATTCCACGATCAGGATCGCGTTCTTGCTGGTCAGGCCCACTGTGGTCAGCATCGCCACCTGGAAGTAGATGTCGCGCTCCATGCCACGGAAGGTGTTGGCCAGCACCGCGCCGAGAATACCCAGCGGCGCCACCAGCAGCACCGAGGTCGGCACGCTCCAGCTTTCATACAGTGCAGCAAGGCACAGGAACACGATCAGCAGCGACAGCGTGTACAGCAGCGGCGTCTGCGAACCGGCCTGGCGTTCCTGGTAGGACAGCGCGGTCCATTCGATGTCGAAGCCCGGCGGCAGGTCCTTGGCGATGCGCTCGATCTCGGCCATGGCATCACCGGAGGCCACGCCCGCGGCGGGCTCGCCCTGGATTTCCATCGCCGACACGCCGTTGTAGCGTTCCAGGCGCGGCGAACCGTAGTCCCAGCGCTTGGAGGCGAAGGCACTGAACGGCACCATCTCGCCCTGCCCGTTCTTCACCGACCAGACATTGAAGTCGTCCGGGTTCATGCGGAACGGTGCATCGGCCATCACGTACACGCGCTTGACGCGGCCACGGTCGATGAAGTCATCGATGTAGCTGCTGCCCCACGCCGCGGCCAGGGTGTTGTTGATCGAGCTGATCGACAGGCCCAGTGCGTTGGCCTTTTCCACGTCCACGTCGATGCGCAGCTGCGGGGTGTCTTCCTGGCCGTTGGGGCGCACGTTGGCCAGCAGCTTGCTCTGCCCCGCCGCACCCAGCAGCTGGTTGCGCGCGGCCAGCAGGGCGTCATGGCCCTTGCCGCTGGTGTCCTTCAGGAAGAACGTGTAACCCGAACCGATACCCAGTTCCGGCATGGCCGGCGGCGGGAAGGCGAAGATGAAGGCGTCCTTGATCTGGCCCAGCGCGCCCATCGCACGCCCGGTGATCGCACCCACGCTGTGGTCGGCGTCGCGTTCCTTCCAGTCCTTCAGCTTGACGAAGGCCATGCCCGCGTTCTGGCCCATGCCGGCGAAGCTGAAGCCCTGCACGGCGAAGATGGACTCGACCGCATCGGCCTCGTTCTTCAGGAAGTGGTCCTCCAGCTTGGCCATCGCTTCCAGCGTGCGTTCCTGGGTGGCGCCGACCGGGGTCTGCACCAGCGCCATCATGATGCCCTGGTCTTCATTGGGCAGGAACGAGCTGGGCAGGCGCGCGAACAGCACGCCCATCACCACGGCCAGGGCGACGAAGATGCCCATGAAGCGCCACGGGCGATGGATGATGCCCTTCACGCCGCGCTGGTAGGTCTCGCTGGAACGGTCGAAGCCGCGGTTGAAGCCGTTGAAGAAGCGGCCCAGCAGGCCGCTGTGGGCGACATGGTGCTCGCCCTTCTTCAGCGGCTTGAGCATGGTCGCGCACAGCGCCGGGGTCAGCACGATGGCCACCAGCACCGACAGCGCCATGGCCGAAACGATCGTGGCCGAGAACTGGCGGTAGATGATGCCCGTGGAGCCGCTCATGAAGGCCATCGGCACGAACACCGCCGACAGCACCAGGCCGATGCCCACCAGCGCGCCGGTGATCTGGCTCATCGATTTGCGGGTGGCTTCCAGCGGCGACAGGCCCTCTTCGGACATGATGCGTTCGACGTTCTCCACCACCACGATGGCATCGTCCACCAGCAGGCCGATGGCCAGCACCATGGCGAACATGGTCAGCATGTTGACCGAGAAGCCGAGCATGGCCAGCACGCCGATGGTACCCAACAGCACCACCGGGACGGCGATGGTCGGGATCAAGGTGGCGCGGAAATTCTGCAGGAACAGGTACATCACCACGAACACCAGCACGATCGCTTCGATCAGGGTCTTGATGACGCCCTTGATCGAGACCTGCACGAACGGGGTGGTGTCGTACGGCACGACGGTTTCCAGGCCGGCCGGGAAGCTGGACTTCATCTCGTCCAGCGCGGTGCGCACGCCCTCGGCGGTGGCCAGCGCGTTGGCGCCGGTGGCCAGGGTGATGGCGATACCGGTGGACGGCTTGCCGTTGTAGCGGGTGACGAAGTCGTAGCTTTCCGCACCCAGTTCGACGCGGGCGACATCGCCCAGGCGCAGCTCGCTGCCATCGGTGCCGCCACGCACCAGGATGTTGCGGAACTGTTCCGGGGTCTGCAGGCGGTCCTGCGCGTTGATGGTGGCGTTGAGCTGCTGGCCCTTCACCGACGGCGCACCACCGAGCTGGCCGATGGCCACCTGTGCGTTCTGCGCGGTGATCGCCGCGGTCACTTCATCGACCGACAGCTTGTAGGTGTGCAGCTTGTTCGGGTCCAGCCAGATGCGCATGGCGTACTTGCCACCGAACACCTGGATGTTGCCCACGCCCGGCACGCGGCTGAGGGTGTCGACGACATTCGAACCCACGTAGTCGGCGATGTCGTTGGCATCCATGCTGCCGTCGTTGGATACGAAGCCGAGCACCTGCAGGAAGCCGCTGCTGGACTTGGCCACGTTGATGCCCTGCCGCTGCACTTCCTGCGGCAGCAGCGGCATGGCCAGCTGCAGCTTGTTCTGCACCTGCACCTGGGCGATGTCCGGGTTGG
>JAFAFD010000424.1 GCA_023423675.1 Pseudomonadota bacterium
GGCGGGGGGGGGCGCCCGCCGGCACAACCCCGCCGGCCCCGCGCTGCAGACCGATCAGGCTCAGGCCTGGCCGGCGTCTTCCTTCGGCGGGTACTTCAGGCTGAGCACCACGGTGGCGGCAATGATCGCGGCGACCACGCCCAGCGACACCGGGGTCGGGATCTTGAACAGGTCGATGATCATCATCTTGATGCCGATGAAGCCCAGCACCAGCGCCAGGCCATACGGCAGCAGGTGGAAGCGGTCGGCCATGCCGGCCAGCAGGAAGAACATCGCACGCAGGCCGAGCACCGCGAACACGTTGGAGGTGAGCACGATGAACGGGTCGGTGGTGATGGCGAAGATCGCCGGGATGCTGTCCACCGCGAAGATCACGTCGGTCACCGCGATCAGGATCAGCACCGCGAACAGCGGGGTGAACCAGCGCTTGCCGTCCTGCATCACGCTCATCGCGTTGCCGGCGTAGTCCGGCAGCAGGCGCAGGTGCTTGCGCATCCAGCGCAGGGCCGGGTTGGTTTCCAGGTTCGGCTCCTGGCCGGCGGCGAACCACATCTTCCAGCCGGTGAAGAGCAGGAAGGCACCGAACACGTAGAGCAGCCAATGGAACTGGCTGATCAGCACGCTACCGGCGAAGATCATGATCGTACGCAGCACGATCGCACCCAGGATGCCGATGATCAGCACCTTCTGGCGCTGTTCCTCCGGCACCGCGAAGTAGCTCATGATCATCAGGAATACAAAGATGTTGTCCACCGCCAGGGCCTTCTCGACCAGGTAGCCGGTCAGGAACTCCAGGCCGACCTTGTTGGCCACCACCTGGCCGGCGGTCTCGCTGAGGTAGTACCAGAGGCCCGCGTTGAACAGCAGGGCCAGCACGACCCAGCCGATGGACCACCACAGGGCCTCCTTGAAGGTGACCTTGTGCGGTCCGCCGTGTCGCATCAACACCAGGTCGACGAGCAGGGCGATGATGACCACCGCCACGAAGCCGCCCCACATCCACACATTACCGATCGTCTGCATTGGGAATATCCGTTGGAAAGATGAATGCCAGGCCGGACGGCGAGGATCTGCAACGGAGGATCGGGAGGGGGATCCAGGGACAGAGCTTCGCCAGTACGGCGAAGGTCTCGCTCGCAACCCCACGCGGGTGGGATTGCCGTTGCACCGGAGCCTGCGGGCTCGAATTGACGGCGACAACGTCTGGGAGCTACTCCCCTTCTGGGGCCGATTCTGCGGCCTGGCCGGGCCGCCGTCAAATGGGCGGCGGGTGGGGGTCAGAGCCCCTGCGGGGATCTGACCCCGGCGGCCGGTTTACAATAGGCCGATGAATACCCCCCTTCCCGTTGTCCGCCTCAAGAACGCGTGGCGCTCCAGCCACCCGTGGATCTTCCAGAAACTGGTCGAGAAGCCGACCGTCCGGCCCAAGCCCGGTTCCATCGTCGACGTCGTCGGCATCGATGGCGAGTTCATCGGCCGTGGCTTCTACAACGGGCACTCGCGCATCGCCGTGCGCATCCTCGAAACCGACCCGAACGTGCCGGTCGATGCCGGCTGGTTCTCGCGCAAGATCGCCCAGGCGGTCGAACTGCGCCGTGGCGTGCTGAAGCTGGACGCGGTGTCCGACGCCTGGCGCGTGGTGCACAGCGAAGGCGACGGCCTGTCCGGCCTGGTGGTGGACCGTTACAACGACCTGGTGGTGGTCGAGTTCTTCGCCGCCGGCATGTTCCGCCATCGCGAGTGGATCTACGACGCCCTGCGCGAACAGTTCCCGGGCTGCCGCTTCCACAGCTTCGCCGACGAACACGTGCAGAAGCAGGAAAGCTTCGACTTCCACGGCAACACCACCACCGAAGCGTCGGTGATCACCGAGTACGGCATCAAGTTCCGCGCCGACCCGGCCGGTGCGCACAAGACCGGCTTCTTCGCCGACCAGCGCGAGAACCGCGAGTGGCTGAGCCAGCAGGTGGAAGGCAAGACCGTACTCGACCTGTGCTGCAACACCGGCGGTTTCGCCGTGTACGCGGCCGCGCGTGGTGCTTCGGAAGTGGTCGGCATCGACATCGACGAAGACGTCATCCAGATCGCCAAGGGCAATTCGCGCCTGAACAACGTGCGCCCGAAGTTCGTCCAGTCCGACATCTTCCCGTGGCTGCGCGATGCCGCCAACCGCGGCGAGCAGTACGACGTGGTGATCCTGGACCCGGCGAAGATGACCCGCGACCGCGACCAGGTCATCACCGCGCTGAAGAAGTACCTGGACATGAACAAGCTGGCGCTGGGCGTGGTCAAGCCGGGCGGCCTGTTCGCCACGTTCTCCTGCACCGGCCTGGTAGCCGAGGACCAGTTCCTGGACATGCTGCGCCGCGCGGCCTATTTCTCCGGCCGCACGATCCAGATCCTGAAGGTGGCCGGCGCCGGTCCGGACCATCCGTTCATGGCCCACGTGCAGGAATCGCGTTACCTGAAGGCCGTGTTCTGCCGCGTGGTTGATTGATTTCACCGTGTCGACCCGACCCCACGCCCGGCCCGCGGTGCCTGATCAGTCGAGCATGGCTCGACTCTACAAATCTGCTGGCCGCAGCGCTATGGTCGGGCTCTTCCCTTTGCCGGTGAGAGCCCATGCCATCGCTGCGTCGCCTGTCCCTGTTGCTTGCCTTGGCGCTGTGCGCGCCGCTGTCCGCCCATGCCATCGAGTTCAGCGCGCAGGAGCTGGCCCGCGCCAAGGCCCTGCAACAGCGCCTGCTGACCCTGGACAGCCACCTCGACACGCCGGCCAACTTCGGCCGCGTCGGCTTCGACATCGAACAGCGGCACGACCACAACGCGCTTTCGCAGGTGGATTACCCGCGCATGGTCGAGGGCGCGCTGGATGGTGGCTTCTGGGCGATCTACACCGACCAGGGCGACCGCACTGCAGCGGCCCACCTGGCCGAACGCGACCATGGCCTGCAGCGGCTGCTGGAGATCCGGCAGATGCTGGCGGCCAACCCCGAGCGCTTCGAACTGGCGCTGACCGCCGATGATGCCGCGCGGATCAAGGCCGCCGGCAAGCGCGTGGTCTACATCAGCATGGAAAACGCCAGCCCGCTGGTGGAAGACCCCAGCCTGCTCTCGTTCTACCACCGCGCCGGCCTGCGCCTGCTGAGCACGGTGCACTTCGCCAACAACGAGTTCGCCGATTCGGCCACCGACCCCAAGGGTGCGGAGTGGAAGGGCCTGAGCCCGGCCGGCAAGGATCTGGTGCGCGCCGCGGTGAAGCTGGGCATCGTCATCGACCAGTCGCACGCGTCCGATGCGGTGTTCGATGACCTGCTGGCGATGATGCCGGTGCCGTTCGTGCTCTCGCACAGCTCGGCCAAGGCGGTCTACGACCACCCGCGCAACCTCGACGATGCACGCCTGCGCCAGCTGGCCAAGGCCGGTGGCGTGATCCAGGTGAATGCCTATGGCGGCTACCTGATCGACACCGCCAAGACGCCCGAACGCAAGCAGGCCGAAGAAGCGCTGAGCAAGCAGCTGGGCGGCTGGGAAGGCATGACCATCGCCCAGGGCGTTGCCCTGCAGCAGGCCGAGCAGGCGCTGGACCACGAACACCCGGTGCGCCACGCGAGCCTGGACGACTTCTTCGCCCACTTCGAGCACATCCTCAAGGTGGTCGGCCCCGAGCATGTGGGCATCGGCCTGGACTGGGATGGCGGCGGTGGCCTGAGCGACCTGCCCGATGTCAGCCAGCTGCCGAAGATCACTGCGTGGCTGCTGCGCAAGGGCTACAGCGAACAGCAGATTGCCGGCATCTGGGGCGGCAACCTGCTGCGGGTGATGCGCCAGGCGCAGGATTACGCCGCGGGTAAGTAGAGTCGAGCCATGCTCGACTGCGCCTTTGTAGAGTCGAGCCATGCTCGACTGCTTTCGGCAGGAACCGCGTGAGTCGAGCACGGCTCGACTCTACAGAAGGAGCGCCGGGTCGTGCCCGACGCCGCCTTTATTTAGCGATCAACGCATTGCGGCGGCTGTACAGGAAGTACAGCACCAGGCCGACCACGTTCCACACCAGGAAGTACAGCTGGGTGGTGTGCGGCAGGCTGATGAACAGGTAGATGCAGCCCAGCGCGGCCAGCGGACCGACCACGAAGGCCAGCGGCGTGCGGAAGGTGCGTGCACGGTCCGGTTCGCGCAGGCGCAGCACCACCAGGCAGATGCCCACCGCGGTGAACGCGGCCAGGGTACCGGCGTTGGCCAGTGCCGCGATTTCGTCCAGGCGCGCCACGCCGGCCAGCGCCGACACCACCACGGCGGTGAACAGCGTGGTCGCCACCGGCGTGCCGGTGCGTGCGTTGACCTTGGACAGGCCACGCGGCAGCAGGCCGTCGCGGCTCATCACGAAGAAGATGCGGCTCTGCCCGTACAGGAAGGCCAGCAGCACGGTCGGCAGGGCGATGATCGCGATCACGCCGATTACCATGGCGGCGGTCGGATGGCCGAGCTGGCGCATGATCAGGGCCAGCGGCTCGGCGCTGTGGCCAAACACCGCGTAGCTCATCGCACCCACGGCGGCCAGCGCCACCAGCACGTAGACGATGGTGCAGCCGATCATCGAACCGATGATGCCGATGGACAGGTCACGGCCCGGGTTCTTGGTTTCTTCGGCAGCAGTGGAGATCGCATCGAAGACGTAGAAGGCGAAGAAGATGATTGCCGCCGCCGCCATCACGCCATGCTCGACGCCATCGGGGCCCATCGATTTGGCGAAGCCGTACGGCATGAACGGCTGCAGGTTGGCGCTGTCGAAGGCGGGCAGGGCCACGGCCACGAAGATCGCCAGCGCGATCAGCTTGAACACCACCAGGATGGCGTTGAGCGTGGCGCTTTCCTTGGTGCCGGCCATCAGCATCAGCGCGACCAGCCAGGTGATGACGATCGCCGGCAGGTTGATGAAGCCACCAGCGACATGCGGGCCCGCAGCGAGCGCGGCTGGCAGGGTGATGTTCCAGCCGAACTGCGTATGCGCCCATTCGAGGAAGCCGACGAAGTAGCCGGACCAACCGACCGCGACCGTACTGACCACCAGCGAGTATTCGAGGATCAGGCTCCAGCCCACCACCCAGGCGAACACCTCGCCCAGCGCGCTGTAGCTGTAGGTGTAGGCACTGCCGGCGGCCGGCATCATCGTCGACAGCTCGGCATAGGACAGCGCCGCGCAGGCGCAGACCGCACCGGCGATGGCGAAGGAGATCAGCACTGCAGGACCGGCCAGGTTGGCGCCGACGCCGATGAGCGTGTAGATGCCGGTGCCGACGATGGCACCGATGCCCAGGGCGATCAGGTGCGGCCAGCTGAGGGTCGGCACCAGGCGCCGACCGGCTTCATGGACAGTGACGGAATCTAGCGACTTGCGCCGGAGCAGGGACATGCAGGCCTCGGAAGGGGATGACTTGGAACGACAAGTCCCCGAGTGTGACCGAACGCAGCGCAGCATTACCACTGACGGGGGTCATGCCTGGCCGGGCGCGCGCTGCGCCCCGACCAGGCTGCCGGAATCGGCACAATCCGGCGGCTACGACTCGATGTTGGCCATGCCACTGACCGAATAGCGCTCGCCGGCCGCGGCATTCAGCGGGAAGGCCGCATCCAGCGCGTCCAGCGTGGCGGCGTCCAGCTGCACCTGCAGCGCACCGAGGTTCTCGTCCAGCCGTGCCTGCCGCGTGGTGCCCGGAATCGGCACGATGTGCTCGCCACGCGACAGCACCCAGGCCAGGGCCAGCTGCGAGGCGGCAATGCCGCGTTCGGCGGCCAGCGCCTGCACGGTGTCCACCAGCGCCAGGTTGCGCTGGAAGTTCGCGCCTTCGAAGCGCGGCGAGGTACGCCGGTAATCGTCGGCCTCGAAATCATCCGGGCTGCGGATGGCGCCGGTCAGGAAGCCACGGCCCAGCGGCGAATACGGCACGAAGCCGATGCCCAGTTCCGCCGTGGTGGCCAGCACCCCGTTCTGTTCCGGCTCGCGCGACCACAGCGAGTACTCGCTCTGCACGGCGGTGATCGGGTGCACCGCATGCGCCCGGCGCAGGGTGGCTGCCGAGGCCTCGGACAGGCCCAGCCAGCGCACCTTGCCCTGTTCCACCAGGCGCGCCATCGCACCCACGGTGTCCTCGATCGGCACGGTCGGGTCGACGCGGTGCTGGTAGTACAGGTCGATGTGGTCCACGCCCAGGCGGCGCAGGCTGGCCTCGCAGGCGGCCTGCACATAGTCCGGGTGGCCGTTGACCTGCCGCGCCTGCGGGTCGGAAGGGTCCAGGCCGATGCCGAACTTGCTGGCCAGGAACACCTGGTTGCGGCGGCCGGCAATCGCGCGGCCGACCAGCACTTCATTGGTGTGCGGGCCATACACATCGGCGGTGTCGAGCAGGGTCAGGCCACGGTCCAGCGCGTGCTGGATGACGGTAATGGCGTCCTCCTCACTGCTGCGGCCGCCGTAGTAGGCGCTCATGCCCATGCAGCCCAGGCCGAGGGCGGACACGGTAGGGCCGGCGGGGCCGAGGGTACGGGTCTTCATGCGGATCTCCTTGGGTGAAGCACCTCGCCCGGATGGGCGGCGGCGTGGGGCTTAGCTTCCTCCTGTCGATCATGTGGATAAACTGCGTGCAACCTGACTCACCTTGAAGGCTGGCTTCACAATGGATGCCTCTGCCCCGCTGACGGCCGTGGTCGCCTTCGTCCACGTGGCCGAACATGCCAGCTTCACCCGCGCTGCCGATGCGCTGGGCGTGTCGACCTCGGCGCTGTCGCAGAGCGTGCGCGCGCTGGAAGCACGGATGGGCGTGCGCCTGCTGCAGCGGACCACGCGGCGGGTGGGCCTGACCGAACACGGCGCGCGTTTCCTGCAGCGGGTGCGGGGCGGCCTCGACCAGATCGACCAGGCCTTCGCCGAACTGGACAGCGCGCGCTCGGTGCCGGCCGGGCGGCTGCGGGTGACCCTGCCACGCATCGTCGCCGACCGCATGGTGCTGCCGCGGCTGCCCGATTTCCTGGCGCGCTACCCGCAGGTGCAGGTGGAACTGTGCGTCGACGCGGCCCTGACCGATCTGGTGGGCGAGGGCTTCGACGCCGGCATCCGCCTGGGCGAATCACTGGCCCAGGGGATGATCGCGGTGCCGGTCGGGCCGCCCGAGCGGCAGGTGGTGGTGGCGACGTCGGCCTACTTCGAGCGCCATGGCGTGCCGCAGACTCCGCATGACCTGCAGGGCCACGCCTGCATCGTGCACCGCCTGGCCAACGGCCGGCTGATGCCCTGGGAATTCAGCCGCGAGGGCCACGAGCTGGACGTGGAAGTGAGCGGGCGGCTGGTGTTCAACGATGCCGGCGTCGCCCATCGTGCCGTGCTTGCCGGGCTGGGCATGGCCCAGGGCTTCGCTTCGCTGATGGCCGACGACATCGCCGCCGGGCGACTGCAGAGCGTGCTGCAGGACTGGCAACCGCCGTTCCCCGGTTTCCACCTGTACTACCCGGCGCGCGAGCAGATGGCACCCAAGCTGCGGGTGTTCATCGACCACCTGCGCACGGAAACGCACGATAGGTAGAGTCGAGCTTGCTCGACTGCTCCACCGCCTTTGTAGAGTAGAGCCATGCTCGACTGCTCCACCGCCTTTGTAGAGTCGAGCTTGCTCGACTGCTCTTTGCATCAGTCGAGCAAGCTCGACTCTACGGGCTGAACTCCGTGCGGCGCCCATCGCGCGCGCGCTCGTCGTTGAAACCGGTCAGGCAGCGATGGTCCCGCGCTGTTGCCGCTCTCGCGGTGTCGGCCAGCAGTACGGCAAACACCAGCACTGCCAGCCGCCGGATCATCCGTTCAACCCCAGGCGGATGCCGAAGCCGACCAGGAACAGGCCGGCCACGCGGCGCAGCACGGTGCTGATGCGCGGATGCTGGATGAGATGGCGACGGGCCAGGTTGCCCGCACCGATCAGCAGCGAGCAGTAGGCCACGCTGACCACGAAGATGATGCCGGCCAGCGCCGCGAAGGTCGCGATGCCGTGGTGCGCCTTCGGGTCGATGAACAGCGGCAGGAACGCCATGTAGAACAGGATCGCCTTCGGGTTGAGCAGGCTGACCAGGATCGCCTGCTGGAAGTAGCGGCCGGGCTGCATGCGGATCGGGCCGGCATCGCCGCCCTCGGTCTTCGGCGTGCGCAGCAGGCTGATGCCCACCCACACCAGATAGGCCGCGCCGAGGTACTGCACGGCGTGGAAGACCAGCGGGTTGGCTTTCAGCAGCGCGGCCACGCCGGCCAGTGCCAGCCACATCAGGATCTGGTCACCGAGCAGCAGGCCGGCCAGCGCGGTGTAGCCGCCGCGTACGCCGCCGCGACCGGTGGCGGTAAGCAGGGTGAAGGTGCCGGGCCCGGGCAGGGCGAGGAACACCAGCACGGCGAGCAGGAACGTCCACAGGTCCTGGATGCCCATCCACGGCATGGCATGGCTCATTGTTGTTGCGGGGGGGCGCCATTGTCGGCCACCGCCGCAGCCGGCGACAGGGGGCCGCCCTCGCCACCGGGCAGGCCGGACAGCAGCGGTTGCAGGTGATCGCGCAGCTGCGCGTGCAGTTGCCGCACCGCCGGCGAGAACTGCTTGCGGTGCGGGCACACCAGCTGCAGCGGGATGTGGCTGCCGATGCCGTCCAGCAGCACCTCCAGGCGCCCGGCCTGCACGTCCTCGCGCACGTCCAGCCAGGATTTATAGGTGATGCCTTCACCGGCCACCGCCCAGCGCCGCACCACGTCGGCATCGTCGCAGACCAGCGGGCCGCGCACCGGCACCACCACGCGCCGTCCCTCGACCTCGAACGCCCAGCGGTCGTGGGTGCGTCCGCCCAGCTGGTAGGCCAGGCAGTCGTGCTCGCGCAGGTCCTCCAGCCGGGCTGGTACGCCGCGCCGCTGCAGGTAGGCGGGCGACGCCGCCAGCACGCGACGGTTGCCCTCCAGCAGCGGCAGGGCCACGTAGCTGGCATCGTCGAAGTGGCCCAGGCGGATCGCCACGTCCACCGGGTCGCGGAACACGTCGGCCACCTCGTCGGACAGGCGCAGGTGGAGCCGCAGCCGCGGGTGCGCGGCGCGGAACGAGGCCAGCCACGGCAGCAGCAGGTTGCGGCCGAAATCCGACGGCGCCGACAGCTGCAGCGTGCCGTGCAGGTCGGCGTCTTCGCCCTGCACGCGGGCCTGGCCTTCGCGCAGGGTCGCCAGCACATCCTGCGCGTAGGGCAGGTACAGCGCGCCCTCGCCGGTCAGGCGCAGGCTGCGGGTGGTGCGCACGAACAGGCGCAGGTCCAGCTCGCGTTCCAGCCGTGCCACCGCGGCGGCCACCTGGCCGGGCAGCAGGTCGGCCTCGCGTGCGGCCTGCGAGAAGCTGCCCAGTGCGGCGGTGCGGACGAACAGCTGCAGATCGTCGAAACGGATCATTTTCATTGCCGGAGTGAAAGTGCTGACCGATTCTGCGCCTTTCCGGGGAGCCGCGCGCGGCGCACGCTGTGGATTCCTTTCTCCCCTGGACCGCTGCCATGCGCGCCATTGCCTACACCCACGCCGGCCTGCCGATCGATGACCCGCAGGCCCTGATCGACATCGACCTGGACCTGCCGCAGCCGGGCCCGCGCGACCTGCGGGTGGCGGTGCGCGCCGTGGCGGTGAACCCGGTGGATACCAAGGTGCGCCGCAACGCCGCCACCGAAGGCCCGCGCGTGCTGGGCTGGGATGCGGTGGGCGTGGTCGATGCGGTGGGCAGCGAGGTGACCCTGTTCCAGCCCGGCGACGCGGTCTACTACGCCGGCGTGATCGACCGCCCGGGCAGCAATGCCGAATACCAGCTGGTGGACGAGCGCAGCGTCGGCCGCAAGCCGGCCAGTCTCGACGATGCCGCCGCCGCGGCCCTGCCGCTGACCGCGATCACCGCCTGGGAACTGCTGTTCGACCGCCTGCGCATCGCCGAGGGCGGCGGTGAAGGGCAGACCCTGCTGGTGATCGGCGCGGCCGGCGGCGTCGGCTCGATCCTGGTGCAGCTGGCACGCACGCTGACCAAGCTGACCGTGATCGGCACCGCCTCGCGCCCGGACACCCAGGACTGGGTCTATGCGATGGGCGCACACCACGTGATCGACCACAGCCTGCCCCTGGCCGAAGGCCTGGCCCGGCTGGGCATCCCGCAGGTCGAGCACGTGGCCAGCCTGACCCACACCGACCAGCACTACGCGCAGATCGTGGAGGTGTTGGCGCCGCAGGGCCAGCTGGGCCTGATCGACGACCCCGGCCAGCTGGACGTGATGGCGCTGAAGCGCAAGGCGCTGTCGCTGCACTGGGAACTGATGTTCACCCGCCCGCTGTTCAAGACCGCCGACATGCAGCGCCAGCACGACCTGCTGAACCGCGTGGCCGAGCTGATCGACGCCGGCGTGCTGCAGACCACGTTGGGCGAGCACTTCGGGCGCATCAATGCCGCGAATCTGCGGCGGGCACATGCGCTGGTGGAGAGCAATCGCGCGAAGGGCAAGATCGTGCTGGAAGGCTGGTAAGGATCCAGGCCAACAGCTGAGCCCCTCGTGGTGGGCTGCGTCGTTTGAATGCCGCGGAGTGGACCGGGCGGGGTGGATTGCGCAGGACACGCCGTAAACCCTTCCATGGGGGCTCGATGGCGCCATCCATGGCGCCAACGGTCCTGCGCAACCCACCGCGCCCGGCCCCTGACAGTTTCCCGGTCGCCCACCACGGAAAGAAAATAGAAGAACAAAAGCCGGTCGCTTCGCTCGCGTGCCGACCAAGGTCGACACCTACCAGAGCCGACACCGTGCCGACCAACGGTCGGCACCCACCAAAGCAGAACACCCTTTCGACAGATCGCGGGAAACTGTCGAGCGCGGCGTGGGTCCGGTTGCGGGGGCGTGAGCGCCATGGATGGCGCGACCGAGGCTACATGGACGTATTTACGCCGTCCCCCTCAACCGGACCCACCCCGCCTTCCCACGGATAGCCAGCTTCTGCTGTTTGTTCGGCTCTCGCCTGTAGCAGGTGCAGGGCTGCAAGCCCTGCAAAAAGACCCCCACCCCTCAGGCAACCCCGTTGTCGACGTGCGCCGCAAACCCCGGCTGCCGCCGCAACCGCTCGAACCACGCGTCGACATTCGCCAGCACCGGCTTCCCGCCCGGCGTGCTGCGCCAGCGCTGCGTCGACAGCCCCAGCACGATGTCAGCCAGGGTGAAGTCATCACCGGCCACATGCGCGTGGCGCGCGAGCTGCGCATCCAGCATCGCCATCAGCCGGTTCCACTGCGCCAGGCTCGCCTCCGCCCGCGCATCGTCCGGGTAATCCGCATGCCCGCGCACGCGCACCATGAACACGTGGCGCCATGCCGTGTTCAGATCGGTCGCCTGCCAGTCCATCCACTGCTCCACCCGCGCCCGCGCCTGCGGCTCGGCCGGCAGCAGATCGTGCCGGCCGGCGCGCGTGGCCAGGTAGCGGCAGATGCTGTTGGACTCCCACAGCACGAAGTCGCCCTCGCACAGCACCGGCACCTGTGCGTTCGGGTTCAGCCCGCGCAGCAGGTCCGCATCGGGGGCGGCGTGGTGCTGCACCGCCAGGTCCAGCCCGGCGCACAGCCACAGCACCTTGCGCACGTTGATCGAGGTCGGCTTTCCGTACAGTTCGAGCATGGCCAGACGCAGCGTTTGAGACGGGGCCAGCCTACACTGGTGGCATGCAAACCGAATTCCTGCTCATCGGCGGCCTCCTGCTGGCCGTCCTCGTCCTGCAGCTGATCGCCCTGCTGCGCCGCCCGCCCCATGACCGCCTGGAACAGGCGGTGCGCGAGGAGGCGCGGGCCGGCCGCAGCGAACTGCGCGAACAGCTGGACGGCTTCGCCCGCGCGCTGACCGACCTGTCCACCCGCACCGACCAGCGCCTGGACCTGCTGCGCGAAGCGCTTGGCGAAGATGCACGCAAGGCGCGCGCCGAAGCGGCCGAGAGCCAGCAGCGCAGCGGTGCGCTGATGGGCCAGCGCCTGCAGGAACTGCGCGCGCAGCTGGAAGTGTTCGGCCAGCAGCAGGAGGCGCGTATCCACGCCTTCGGCCAGCAGCTGCAGGAACTGACCACGCGTACCGACACCCAGCTGGGCGCGCTGCGCCAGACCCTGGTGGACGATGCCCGCAAGGGCCGCGAGGAAGGCGCGCAGTCGCAGCAGCGCCTGACCGAAAGCCTGGGCCTGCGCCTGCAGGAACTGACCCAGCGCAACGAACAACGCATCGCCGAGATGCGCGCGACCCTGGAAGAACAGCTGCGCGCGCTGCAGACCGACAATGCGCAGAAGCTGGAACAGATGCGCGTGACCGTGGACGAGAAGCTGCAGACCACGCTGGAAACGCGCCTGGGCCAGTCGTTCAAGCTGGTCTCCGAGCGCCTGGAACAGGTGCAGCGCGGGCTGGGCGAGATGCAGCAGCTGGCCACCGGCGTGGGCGACCTCAAGCGCGTGCTGACCAACGTCAAGACGCGCGGCAGCTGGGGTGAAGTGCAGCTGGAGAACATCCTCGAGCAGACCCTGATCCAGGAGCAGTACGCGCGCGCGGTGAAGGTGCGCCCGGACAGCAACGAGATGGTCGACATCGCGGTGCGCCTGCCCGGCCGCGGCGACGACGCGCCGGTGTGGCTGCCGATCGATTCAAAGTTCCCGCGCGAGGACTACGAGCGCCTGCTGGATGCGCAGGACCAGGGTGACGCGGAGCTGGTACGCATCCAGGGTGTGCAGCTGGAGCGTGCGGTGAAGGTGCAGGCCAAGTCGATCAGCGAGAAGTACATCGTGCCGCCGCACACCACTGATTTCGCTGTGATGTTCCTGCCCACCGAAGGCCTGTACGCCGAGATCATCCGCCGGCCCGGCCTGGTCGACCTGCTGCAGCGCGACCATCGCGTGGTGGTGGCCGGCCCGACCACCATCACTGCGCTGCTCAACAGCCTGCAGATGGGCTTCCGCACGCTGGCCATCGAGAAGCGGTCCAGCGAGGTGTGGAGCCTGCTGGGTGCGGTGAAGAGCGAGTTCGGCAAGTTTGCCGGCATCCTCGAGAAGGCCGAGAAGCAGATCACCACGGTCGGCCGCAGCATCGGCGCGGCCAGCCGCAAGACGCGCACCATCGAGCGCCGCCTGCGTGGCGTGGAGACCCTCGCCAACGAACAGGTGCAGCAGCTGCTGGGCGATCTGGGCGAGGCCGAGGAAGAGGGTGGCGAGGACGAGGCCAGCGAGGGCGAAGAGGCCTGAGTGCGCTGACACATCGCCTGCACCCCGCGATGCGTATGCTGGCGGCCTCGATCACCGCCTGCAGGTCCGACCATGCGTCTACGCTTCTTTGCCAGCCTGGCCATGGCCGCCCTGTTGTCGGCCTGCAGCAGCACGCCGCCGGC
>JAFAFD010000428.1 GCA_023423675.1 Pseudomonadota bacterium
GCCCCACCCTGGGCTACAGCGTCATCGCCATGTGCTGGGGCCCGGGGCAGGGCACGCCGCTGCACGACCACGATGCGATGTGGTGCGTGGAAGGCGTCTGGCAGGGCGAGCTGATTGTCACCCCGTACGCGCTGCTGGAACGGCAGGGCGACCGCCACCGCTTCGCCGCGCAGGAAGCCCTGTACGGCTACCGTGGCAGCGCCGGCAGCCTGATCCCGCCGCACGAGTACCACACGCTGCGCAACGGCAGCGATACCGACGTGGCAGTGTCGGTGCATGTGTACCAGGGGGTGATGGAACGCAGCGCCGTGTTCGATCCACTCGACGATGGCTGGTACCAGCGCCGGGTGAAGATGATGGAGACCGACGCGGCCTGACCGCGCCACGCCCCAGGTAGCGCCGGGCCATGCCCGGCGGCGCCGCCTCCCATCAACGCGGCACGTCGGCCACGTTGTTCAACCGGGTCACTTCCTCGCCGCCATCGGCCAGCGCCACGCGCACGCGCAGGGCACTGCGGTCACCCGCCGGCAGCGGCAGCGACACCACCACCGTCTTCGGCTGCAGATCCACCGGTGCGGCCATGGCCGGCACCTCGGTGCGGGCGATCTCGCGGCCACGCGCATCCTCCAGCACCGCGACGCCCACGCCGCTGCCGGCATGGCCCAGGCTGTGCACGGTCACGTGCACCTGGCGGCCATCCACCCGCACATCGCCACGGCCAATGCCCAGGTCCGCGCGGGTCTCCACCGGCGTGCCAACGCTGATCCGCTCGAACTCGAACACCTCGGTGCGGCCCGGGCGGAACTGCATCGGCACCGAGGCGCTGGTTTCCAGCTGCACGGTGCGTTCGGCGGCGGTGCCGTCGATGCGGCCATCACCATCGGCGTCCACGCCGCTGCGCACGCGCCAGGTGCCGCTGGCCACGTTCCAGCCGGTCATGTCGGCGGCGATGGTGCGCGTGCCCAGGTTATGGCTGGTCACGGTGAAGCGTTCGCGCGAGGGCGCGTGCACCAGCAGGGCAACCTGCTCGGCGGCTCCGTCGCGGTCGAAGCGCCAGCTGACCGTGTGGCCGGGCCAGCTCTGGTTGCGCTTCAGCGCGATGCCGCCCAGGCGCGCGCGCTGCAGGAACTCGCTGGGCGCTTCCACGCGGTCGGACCACCAGTGGCCCTCGGTGTTCATGTAGGCGCGCTGCACCTTGGCCTGCAGGCCGTCGGCGTGCAGCGCGTCGATGTACTTCGTATCGCCGCTGGCCTGCCAGGCCATCAGGCTGGCGAAGCCGGTCTTGCCGGCATCGGCCTCTGCGGTCAGCTTCGGGTACCAGTCCTGCTGCCTGCCCAGCACGTCGACGTAGTTCTCGCCGAGGTTGGCCAGCGCGCCCGGCCCGCCCCGGGCCACACGGTAGTCCAGCGCCTGCAGGTACTTCGCATCGCCGGTCCAGCGCCACGCGGCCCAGAACGTGTGCATGGTGTCGCCGCCGCCGGAGCCATTGTTCAACTCGCCGCCGCGGGTGGCACCGGTGGCCCAGTTGATCTCGTTGGGCAGGGTGAAGCGGCCCTTCTCGTCGGTGCCCGCATGGGCCAGGTAACCATCGGCCAGGCCGATCACCAGCTTGCGGCCGGTCGGGTCGGCGTTGTACTGGCCGAGCAGGAACGCCGGGTGCAGCACCGGGAAGGAGTAAGGCTTCTGCCACTGCCAGTTCGGTTCGCGGTAGACCTTTTTGCCACCGAACCAGTTGCTGGAGAACAGCAGGTTGCCCTGCGGGTTGCGCAGGATGATGCGCTCGTCGAAGGCCTTCACCGTTTCCATCAGGCGCTCCACGGTCAACGGGTCGCCCCAGTTGAGGTAGAGCATCGCGCTGTTGGTGTTGATGCCTTCCTCGTAGGAATGCAGTTCGTCGGTCTCGATCGTGCTCAGTCCGTTGCTGAACATGCCATTGCGGTACACCGCATCGGACAGCGCGGTCAGCGAGGCGTTCAGGCGATCCGGCTGCACGCCCATCAGCGCCAGCCCCGGCCACTGCTGGGTCAGGTCGGAATCATCGGAGATGCCACCGCCGAAATCGCCATAGGCCACCTGCCGCTCGTCGATCCACCAGTCGACGAACTGGCGCACCTGGGCCAGATCCTGCACTTGGTTGAACGCCCACGCCGGCACGCCCTTGGGCACGGCCGGTGCGGTGTAGGGCGGGCGGCCCTGGCTGTTGTAGCTGATGTAGTTCCAGTACAGGCGGCCGAGCTCGTGGTCCGGGTCCACCCGCAGCAGGTCGCTGAGGTCGGCGTACACGCGCGCATACAGGCGCTGGCGCTTGGAGGTGGTGTGTTCCTCGACCAGGAAGCCCCAGTTGTCGCGCACCTGGTTGAAGCGGTCGGCCACGTGTTCCTTCAGCGCTTCGGCGCGCGGCTTGAACACCAGGCGGATCTGCGCGCCGTCCAGCGCGGCGGCATCGAAGCCCGGCGCTGCCGAGGCAATGCTCAGCCACAGGCTGTCGGGGGTGAGGATGCGGTCGCGCAGGTCCAGCCACAGCGTGCGCTTCTGCCCCGGCTGCACCGACACCGAGACATCGATCATGTCGCGCGCCGGCCAGATCGGGTCCTTGATGCGGAGGTTCAGCGGAATCAGGCCGTCGTGGGTAGCCGGCAGGTCCAGCGCGGGAAGGTCGATGGCCACGCCGTCCAGGCCGTCATGCATGTTCTCCCAGCTGTAGGCCCAGCTGCGGATCAACGGCTGGTTGGCCGGCGCGTCACCGACGCCCGAGGGGATCAGCACGTGCACGATCGGCCGCGGCTGCGTCGGCAGGCTGTCGGCACCACGGCGGCGCGAGCCTGCGCCCTTGGGCAGGGCCATCACCGTGCTGCGCTCGGCGGCCGGGTAGCGGCCATCGATGTAGTGCCGCAGCGCATCGAGGTTGGTGTAGTCGGGCAGGGCCTGGCTGTCGATCACGTAGGTCTGCTTGACCGTGCCTTCCGGCTCGGCGCCTTCGCTCACGTTGTAGGCCCAGACTTCCTGGATCGGGGTTTCCTGTTCGACATTGCTGAAACGCAGCACGCCGCCCTGCTGTGCCGGAATGTCCTGCACGCTGCGCACCACGCCGCGCGGGCGGGTGGCCAGCACCTCGGTGGCATGTTCGGCATCGGGCCCATGCGCCAGGCTGCCGAAGGCCGCACCGCGGATCTCCATGCGGTTCACCGTCTCGCCGGCTGGCAGGGTCAGGTCCAGGTGCTGGCCGCTTTCCACGTAGGTGTTCCAGTCCGGCAGCTGGAAGTAATCGTTGCGGCCGGGCAGGCGCGAGCGGTTGTAGACGCCCGGCCAGGTGGTTTCCGCGATGCCGTCGGTAGCCTTCCACATCCACGCCTTGTGGTCGCGCGTATCGGCGAACTCGATCTTGCGGATGCGCGTACCGGCAGCGGCCAGCGCCGGCGGTGCGGCGCCTTCCCAACCGAAGCGATGGCGCCACGCGCGCTCGTCGCTGGCCGGCGCCACCGCGCTGGCCGGCGCCTTGCCACTCGCCAGTGCCTGCACGGCGGGGGCGTCGAGCATGCGGTCGTACACGCGAATGTGCTGGAAATCGCTGCCACGCAGGAAGTTGTAGCGGCTCTGCACCTGGTAGGGCGCCATCACCCGCCCGGCCAGGCCGAGCTGGTCCAGCGCCGCATCGTAATCGCCTGTGGCTTGTGCACGCGCCACTTCGCGGCCATCGACGAACAGGCGCACGCCCTGGTCCTCGTCCCAGGCGAAGGCCAGGTGCAGCCACTGCTCCGGCCGCGGCGGCGTATCCATGCGGAACGACACGCGGCTGCGTGCTAGGTTGGCATCGGTGACGAAGGCATCGAAGCCGTGCCCGTTCCAGTCGATGCGCAGCCAGGCCATGTCCCAGCTGCTGTGGTCGGCATAGCCGACGCGGAAGATCACGAACGGCGCTTCGCCCACCGCGTAGCGCGGGCGCCAGTCGAAGGCCAGGGTGCCGCGCTGGGCCTGGATGTTGCCCGGCGCATCCCAGGCCAGCACGCCATCGTCCTCCCACTGGATCGCCTTGCCGCGTGCCCCGTCATCGACCACCGCCGCCTTGTCGCGGAAGTTCGGCACCGCTTCGCCCTGCGCCGTCACGGCGGTCAATCCCTGGTTGGCGTCGACGTGGAACAGCAGCGTCGGCGACGGTGCGGCCAGCGCGGGCAGCGCGGTGGACAGCGACAGCGCGGCCACCAGCAGGCGACGGCGCGGGCGGGGCAGGACAGAAGCGGTACGGTGCATGGAACCTTCCTTTCAGCAGCATTCGACGGTGCAGCGGCATGGCGGCGGTGCGGTACGGCGGGGCAGGGCGTGCGCTCAGAACTTGTAGCGCAGCCCCAGGTAGTACTGGCGCCCGGTGTGGGTGTAGCGGTCGGGCAGTGACAGCGCCGAATCGACGTAGCGTTCGTCGGCACTGTCCAGAAGGTTGATCGCCTCGAAGCTGACGGTCAGCTGCTTGTTGAACTTCCAGGACATGTTGAAATCCACGTTCTTGACGCTGTACTTGCCGGTGACGTCGGCGGTGGCGTACTGGTTGCCGTCCAGGTCCCAGACGTTTTCCTGGGTCAGGATCTGGTTGATGTAGGCATCGCGATAGCTGGTGGACACGCGCGCGCTGAAGCGGCCGTCGTCGTAGTACACGGTGGCGTTGTACGAGTTCGGCGACAGGTTCAGCAGGTCGTTCTCGGTGTAGGTGGTGACGATGGTGTCGCCACTGCCGGAGCTGAAGAGATATTTGATCTTCGAATCGACGTGGGTGTAGTTCAGCTGCACGCCGAAGTTCTTCCAGAAGCCGGGCAGGAAGCTGAAGGGCTGCTGGTAGGTCAGCTCATAGCCCTTCAACGGACCGCCCGGGGTGTTGAAGTAGCTCTGCACGTTGAACAGCGTGTTCGGGCTGAAGCCGGCCGGCAGCAGGTCCAGCGAATAGCCCATGTCACCCCAGGTGGTCAGCAGTCGGGTGCGCTGCACGTAGGTTTCGATGTCCTTGTAGAACACCGCCGCCGACAGCAGGGCGCCTTCCTGGAAGTACCACTCCGCGCTCAGGTCGTAGTTGGTGGAGCGGAACGGATCCAGCTTCGGGTTGCCCAGGTTGATCGAGTAGTAGCGGTCCTCGTCGAGGAAGCTGGTCGGGCCACCGCTGACGCTGGGCGACAGGTTGGACAGGGTCGGCCGGGCCATCGTCTTGGCCGCACCGAAGCGCAGCACGACGCTGTCGGTCAGGTCCCAGGCCAGGTTCAGCGAGGGCAGCCAGTCGTCGTAGCGATGGCCGACGGTGGTGGCCACCAGCAGGCGCTCGCCGGCATCGGCGGTGGCGCTGGCCACGCCCAGGAACGGTTCGCAGGCTGCTGACAGGTCGCTGCTGCTGGCCGCCTGGCACGGCGCGTAGCCGCTGGCGTCGATCTCGGTACGCACATAGCGCAGGCCGAGGTTGCCGCGGAACGGGCGGTCCCACAGCTCGGTGTTGAAGTCCAGCTGCAGGTAGCTGGCGTAGCTCTTTTCGGTCACGTCGAAGTTGTTGTTCGATGCACCGAAGTGGCCGACGCCGGCCAGGCGGTAGTCACCGCCAAGGGTGCCGGTGTTGCAGTTGCAGTAGATGTCCAGCAGCTCGGCGATGCGGTTGAAGTCGGGGATCAGCCAGCTGCCCGGCGTGCTGCCGTCCAGGCCCTTGCCGAAGCCATCGAGCGTGGTGGACAGGTCACCCACGCCGACGCCGTCGGGCAGCGCCTGCGACATGCGGCCGTAACTGATGTTGCGGTACTCCTGCGTGCGCATGCCGTAGTCCTTGTAGGCCAGGCCGCCGCGCAGGGTGAAGGTGGGCGACACGTTGAAGGTCAGGTCGACCTTGGCGGTGTCGAAGCTGTTGTCGACGTATTGCGGGTTCAGGCGCACTTCGCTGATGTTGCCGCCACGCGCGGTGCCGTTGGCGTTCACCGGCGCGGTGCCGTAGCCCAGCCACTGCCACGAGGCCGCATCGCCCAGCGCGAAGGGGAAGGTCATCGACGGCATGCTGGCGCCGTTGCGCATGTCCAGCACGAAGCCATCCAGGTTGCTGTTGTCGAAGCTGACCATGGAGAACACCGGCCGCTCGAAGCTGGACGAGGAATGGCCGACCAGCGCATCCAGACGCAGCGCATCGTTGAAGCGGTGTTCGAAGTTCAGGCTGGCCTGCTTGAACTCGGTGCTCTCTTCGATGGCGGTCGACTCGGTGCGGAAGTCGACGTTGTCGAACACGCCGTAGACCAGCCGGTTCTGCGCATCCACCTGCGCCTCACGCACCACGATCTGGGTCTTGCCGCCGTACTGCGCGGTGCGGTGCAGGTTGGCGCCGATCGAATCCTCGCGCTGGTCCTTGTCCAGCTTCGAATACATCAGGTCGAGGTTGAGCAGGCTGTCCGGGCTGAAGCGGAACTGCAGCGCGCCGGTGACACCGAGCCGTTCGATCTCGTGCTCGGTGCGGATGTAGCGCGGGTAGCGCGGGATCCACGCATTGGTGGCCGTCTCGTAGGCGGCGATGTTCCCGGCGGTCGCTTCCGGGCGGTCGATGCCGGTGCCGCAGTGGGTGGCATCGATGCCATAGCTGCCCCAGCCGTTGCTGCGCGCCTGGTTGGCGGCGCTGCCGACGCCCTGCGCGGTTTCATTCGCGGCCGGGTTGCGCGGCGTCTGCGGGTCGTAGCCGGCCGGGCTGCAGAAGCCGTAGGTGCCGTTGTTGGCGGCGGTGGCCTGGTTGGAGTTGCGGTAGTTGCCGTGCTCCCAGCGCACTGGGTTGTAGCCTTCCTCGAAGATCGTGCGCTTGCTCCACGCCACCGACATCAGCGCACCGAAGCGGCCATCGGCCCAGGTGTTGCTCAGCAGCGCCGACACGCGCGGGTCTTTCGAGCGCGACAGTTCGTTGTAGCCGTACTGGCCGTTGAGCGAGGCCTGGAAGCCTTCGAAATCGAACGGCCGCGATGCGCGCAGGTCAACGGTGGCACCCAGCGAACCTTCGTCCATCTGCGCCGACTGGGTCTTGTTGACCTTGACCCGGCTGAACAGTTCGGAGGCGAAGGTGTTGAAGTCGAAGCCACGGCTGCGGTTGACGCCGGTGGTGCCGCTGCCTGCGGTGGACAACGCTTCCAGGCCGTTGATGCGTACGCGGGTGAAGTCCGAACCCAGACCGCGCACCGAGATCTGCTGGCCTTCGCCGCCTTCGCGGTCGATGGACACACCGGCGATGCGCTGCATCGATTCGGCCAGGTTCAGATCGGGAAACTTGCCGATGTCCTCGGCGTAGATCGCATCGACCTGCTCGACGCTGTAGCGCTTTTCGTCCAGCGACTGCTGCAGGCTTTCACGGTAGGTGGCCTTGACCTCCACCTTGTCCAGGTCGACCGCATCGGGGGCGGCCGCAGCCGCTTCCGGGGTCTGTTGTGCATGCGCGGCGTGGCTCAGCACCAGTCCGATCGACAGGGCAAGCACGGTGAGCGGCGCGCGGCCGCGGTGAAGCGCGAGCGACGAATCCATCTGAAATCCCCTCCCAGGGTGTCCTCAAGCGTTGCGAAGGCGTTCTAGCGTTCGTACCGGCCTCCTCCGGTACGACGCAGGTGCAACGACTTGCTGACACCGCTGGTCACGCGTGAACGTAACAAAGCACAGGACGCGCGGCATCTTGCGCCGCAGCAGCTGCAGCGGCGTTTCTTCGTTGCACTCGAAGTGGGGGGGGGGGGGGGGCCCCCCCCCGCG
>JAFAFD010000430.1 GCA_023423675.1 Pseudomonadota bacterium
CCCATGCCGCCTTCATCCAGGTGATGATCACCGCGGTGTCGGAACTGACCTGGCGCTTCCTGCCGCAGATCCGCGCCACAGGGTGCGGGCGCATCCTCAACGTGGCCTCGTTCGCCGGCCTCTCGCCCGGTTCCAATGGCCAGACCCTGTACGCCGGGGCCAAGAGTTTCCTGATCAAGTTCAGCGAATCGCTGGCGCTGGAGAACGCGCGCCATGGCGTCCGCGTCTGCGCGATCTGCCCCGGCTTCACGTATTCGGAGTTCCACGGCGTCACCGGCACCCGCGGGCTGGTGTCGCAACTGCCGAAGTGGATGTGGCTGGAGACCGACGACGTCGCGCGCCAGGGCGTGGAAGGCGCCGAAGCCGGGCACGTGGTGGTGGTGCCGGGCCTCGGCTACAAGTTGATGCGTTTTGCCTTCAAGCACCTGCCCGATGCGATGGTGCGCCGGGCGATGGCGAAGAAGTCCGGGGCGATACGCGATGGTGGTTGATGGTGGCGCGATGGCTGGCGCCCTGCGTTGGCGGCGTCCTGCCTGCACAGGGTTTGTCCCCGCAGTGCGCCTGATCGTGAACAGGCTCAAGTTTCTTCAAGCGGGAAGTCGCCGGGCACCCGTCTGCGTGGGTGCGACGGATGGGCGTATCGATTCGGATGGCGGCCCGGCGCTCGGCACTCGCCTCCGGCCAAGGCGCGTGGAGGGCAGGCTGTGCGCGGATGCGACGGTAGGTTTTCCCGGACCGCAGCGTGTATGCCGGCGGATCAGCCCGCGTCAGATCAGCCCGCCTCAGATCAGCTTGATCTCGCGCAGCCGCTCTTCCAGGTACCCCTGTGCGGTGATCGGTTCCGGGTAGCGGTTCGGGTTGTCCGGGGTGATGCACGAGGGCAGCACGTCGATCAGGAAATCCGGGTTCGGGTGCAGGAAGAACGGCACCGAGTAGTGCGGCTGGCGGGCCAGCTCACCCGGGGGATTGACCACGCGGTGGATGGTCGACGGGTACACGTGGTTGGTCAGGCGCTGCAGCATGTCGCCGATGTTGACCACGATGGTGTCGGCATCGGAGGTGAACGGCACCCACTTGCCATCATGCGACTGCACTTCCAGGCCCGCGGCGCTGGCGCCGACCAGCAGGGTGATGAAGTTGATGTCGCCATGTGCACCGGCACGCACGTTCGGGATGTCGTCGGTGGTGATCGGCGGGTAGTGGATCGGACGCAGGATCGAGTTGCCGAAGTTGGTCTTGTCGGCGAAGAAGTCTTCCGGCAGGCCGATGTGCAGGGCCAGCGCCGACAGCACGCGCGAGCCCAGGTTGTCCAGCGCCTGGTACAGGCCGTAGCCGCGCTCACGGAAGCCCTCGACCTCGGACGGCCACAGGTTCGGCGCCATCACGTCGCGGTACTTCGAATCGTCGGCGATCTCGCGGCCGATGTGCCAGAACTCCTTCAGGTCGAAGTGCTTGGAGCCCTTGGCGGTTTCAACGCCGAACGGGGTGTAGCCGCGGGCGCCGCCGCTGCCGGCCACGTGGTACTGGCGCTTGACCTCGTCCGGCAGGGCGAAGAAGGCCTTGAACACATCGTAGGCCGCGTCGATGTCGGCCTGCGGGATGCCGTGGTTGCGGATGCCCGCGAATCCCCATTGGCGGTAGGCCGCGCCCAGCTCGGCCACGAAGGCCTCGCGGTCGCTGTCAAAACGGGTGATGTCGAGGGTCGGGATCTGGCTCACAGCGGTTCCTGGCTTGTCGTTGGGTCAAAGGGCCGGCAGCTGTCTGCCGGCCAGCCTGAACATTGTGACAGATCGGCCGAAGTACGCCATCGGTACAATGAAACAAACCGATACAATGCGCCACCCGCGCGCGCAGGCGGCGCCTCCGGGCGCCCATGCAGCACGTCCCCTGCCCCTGCCCGCCTGTTCCTGCACCATGTCCGCCGCCCTGCCCGAGTCCGCCCCTGCCACGCTTTCCACAGCCGACCGCCGCTGGCGGCGGCTGGCGTGGTGGTCGCTTTTCGTCGCCGCCAACGCAGCGCTGGCCCTGCTGATCACGCTGGGCAACGTGCCGCTGGGCGACAACCCCGGCGGCGGCCTCGGTATGGCCTACCTGGCGGTCGCCCTGCCCGGCCACCTGCTGGCCATGGGCGCGCTGGCCGGCGCGCTGCCGCTGGTGATCGGCCTGTGTCCGCGCAGCGCGCGCACATTGACGCTTTCAGCCATCACGGTGCAGGGCCTGTGGCTCTGCCTGCTGCTGGTCGATGCCAAGGTGTTCGCCCTGTACCGGTTCCACCTCAATGCGATGGTCGCCAACATGGTGTTCGGCGGCGCGCTGCACGACCAGGTCAGCCTGTCCTGGAAGACCTGGCTGCAGGCGGGCGGCCTGGTGGCGGCCATCTTCGCCGCGCAGGCGCTGCTGGCTTGGGGCTGCTGGAAGCTGCTGTCGCCCGCACCGCACCGCCGCCGCGTGCTGCAGGCGTGGACGGCCATCGCCCTGATGATGGGCGGCGGCCAGGTCGCCACCGTCTACTACGATGCGCTCGGCGAGCGCGCCGTGATCAGCCAGTGGAACTACCTGCCCTGGGCGCAGCCGATCACCGCCAAAAGCTTCATGCGCCGGCTCGGCGTGCACAGCCAGCAGCAGGCCGGCCTGCCCGACCCGCGTCACGCCCAGCTGCAGTACCCGCTGCAGCCGCTGCGCTGCCAGAGCCATCGCCGGCCGAACGTGCTGATGGTGGTGCTGGAATCGCTGCGTCACGACGCGCTGACCCCGCAGTACATGCCACATACCGCGGCGCTGGCGGACTCGGCGCGCGTTTACGACCATCATTTCAGCACCGGCAACGCGACCCGTTACGGCCTGTTCGGCCTGTTGTACGGCCTGCCCGGTGGCTACTGGCCGAGCATGCTCGATGAGCAGCGCGGATCGCAACTGTTCAAGGTGCTGCAGCAGCAGGGCTACGACCTGCACCTCCATGGCAGCGCACCGCTGTACAGCCCTGAATTTGACCGCACCGTGTTTGCCGACGTACGCGACCAGCTGCACCAGGGCCCTCCGGAACTGGATTCGGCCGGGCGCGACCGCAGCATCGTTGCCTCGCTGCAGCAGGACATCACCCGCAGCCAGGACGCGCAGCGCCCGTGGTTCGGCTTCGTGTTCCTCGATTCCACCCACGCGCCGTACCACATGCCGGCCGGCTACCCGCCGGTAGCCACGCCGATGGCGGCCGGCATCGACTTCCTCAAATTCGGCCCGGACCATGACCCGACACCGGAGCTCAACCGCTACCACACCGCCGTGCACTACGCCGACAGCCTGGTTGGCGAGCTGCTTGACCAGCTGCGCGCGCAAGGCCTGGAGCAGGACACCATCGTGCTGGTCACCGGTGACCACGCCGAGGAATTCAACGACCTCAAGCTCAACTACTGGGGCCACAACGGCAACTTCTCCAACCACCAGCTGCAGGTGCCGTTCGTGCTGCGCTGGCCGGGCGAAGGCAGCGGCCACGACGCGCGCACCAGTTCCCACGAGGACTGGGTGCCGACGCTGATGCGGCATGCCCTGGGCTGCGAGAACGCGCTGGGCGATTTCAGCACCGGCCAGGACCTGCTGGCCGTGCCGCAGGGCCCGCGCTCGCTGGTGGTGGAGAGCTGGTCGCAGCGCGCGGTCCGCCACGGCGAAACGATCTACGTGTTCGACAAGTTCGGCAACGCCACCGCGTTGGACCAGAACTACCTGCCCCTTCCGCAGCAGGCGCCGGACCCGGCCAGCCTGCGTACCGCGTGGGATGCCCTTACCCGCTTCCGCAACCGTTGAATTACAGGACTGATTCGCGATGAACCGCCCGCTGCGCATTCTCCACACCGAAGCCGCCAAAGGAATGGGTGGCCAGGAGATCTACATCCTTCGCCACATGCAGGTGATGCGTGCACGCGGCCACGAGGTCGCACTGCTGTGCCAGCCCGACGCGCAGCTGGCCACGCTGGCCCGCGATGATGGCTTCACCGTGCACACCCTGCGCATGGGCGGCATGGCGCGGCTGATGCGCGGTATCTGGTCGGTGTCGCGGCTGGTGCGCCGCGAGCGCTACGACGTGGTCAACACCACCAGCCGCCGCGACACGCTGATCGCCGCCGCCGGTGCGCGCCTGGGCCGAACGCCGCTGGTGGTGCGCTCGCGCCACCTGATGAGTCCGGTCAACTCGCTGCTGACCTACACCGGCCTGCCGCACCGGGTGATCACCGTGAGCCGCTTCGTAAAGCAGCTGCTGGCCGAGCGCGGCATCGCCAGCGACACCATCGGCATCGTGCCGCCCATCGCGGTACCGCCGCGCTGGACCGACATCCGCAAGGATGACCCGTGGCAGTGCCTGCAGGACGTCCGCGCCGAGGTCCGCGCCGAGCTGGGCTTCAGCGACGAGGACATCGTGGTCGGCTGCGTGGCGGTGCTGCGCGAGCCGAAGGGCCATGCCGACCTGCTGCGTGCAATCGCGCCGCTGTGCAAGGCCAACCCGCGCCTGCACCTGGTGGTGGTCGGCAACGGCGAGGCCGTCATGCAGCGCCTGCTGGCGATGCGCGAGGAACATGGCCTGCAGCAGCAGGTGCACCTGCTCGGCTACCATGACAACGCCTGCCGGCTGATGACCGGCTTCGACATCTTCGCCCTCGCCTCGCACAAGGAAGCCGCCGGCACCGTGTTCCTGGAGGCGGCTTACGTGGGCGTGCCCGTAGTGGCCACCCGGGTGGGCGGCGTGCCGGAGATGGTGGTCGAAGGCAGCAATGCCATCCTCACCCGCTTGGGCGACAATGGCGCGCTGACCGCCGCCCTGCGCCTGCTGGTGGATGATCCGCAGCGCCGGCAGATGATGGGCCGCGCCGGCTGGAACTGGATGCGCAGTGCGCACGACTTCAGCCCGGCCGGGCATGGCGAAACCACCGAATCCTATTACCACCAGTGGCTGAAGGAGCTGGGACATGGCTGATGCGCGAACCGTTCCGGTGCTGATGCACCACCACGTCAGCCCCTCGCCAGGGATGATCACCGTCTCGCCGGAAAACTTCGAGAGCCAGATCGCGTGGCTGGCCAACAACGGCTGGACCTCGCTGACCCTGGACCAGTACGCCGGCTTCCTGGCCGGCAAACCGGTGCCGCGCCGGTCCATCGTCATCACCTTCGATGATGGTTACCTGGACAACTGGGTGTACGCGCACCCGATCCTGCAGAAGTACGGCATGCACGCGGTGGTGTTCGTGGTGACCGGCTGGATGGGTGAAGGCGAGGTGCGCCCGCACGCGGGTATCGCCGGCGCGGCGCTGCCTGCGACGCCGGACCACCGTGGCTGCGAAGCGGCGATCTTCGAGGACGACCGCAGCGACACGGTGATGATGCGCTGGAGCGAAGCGCGCGCAGCCATCGAGGCCGGCACCTTCGAAGTGCACTGCCACACCCACACCCACACCCGCTGGCTGCGCCGTGATGACCTGGACCGCGCACAGCGCCGTGCCGGCATCAGCCAGGACCTGGCGATCTCGCGGCAGGTGCTGCAGGACAAGCTGGGCGAAGTGTCCGACACGCTGTGCTGGCCCTACGGCGATTTCGACCAGGACCACGTCGAGGTCGCGCGCGAGCACGGCTTCCGTTACCTGCACACCACCCACCCGTTCGGCCGCAACGTGGTCGGTGGCGACCCGGAACGCATCTACCGCTTTGCGATCCGCAACCGTCCGGCCAGCTGGCTGCGCAAGCGCATCGCGCAGAGCTACAACCCGCTGATCGCGCCGTTCTTCAACGGCTTCAAGGCGCGCCAGAAGAAGATGGTGCCGGGGCCCTGAGCGGCCCAGGCCGTCACCCCATCGCTGCGGAACAAAAAAACGCCCCGGTCTCCCGGGGCGTTTTCAGTCTGGCCCGGCGGCAGGTGGCTTAGGCCGATGCCGCCGCCTTCACCGCAGCGGACAGGCGATCCAGCGTGTCCTGCATCAGCGTGGCTTCGTCGGCCTCGACAGTGACGCGCACCACCGGCTCGGTGCCGGACGGACGCAGGAACGCGCGGCCGCGGCCGGCCACGGCCTGCTGTGCGTCAGCCAGCGCCGACTGCACGCTGTCGGCCTGCACCGTGGCCTTGGCCGAGACATCGCCCAGGCGCACATTGACGGTCTTCTGCGGCACCTTGGCCAGCGGCTGCAGCGCCTGCCGCAGGCTCTGGCCCGTGCGGCGCAGTGCCACCAGCACCTGCAGGGCGCTGACGATGCCATCGCCGGTGGTCGCCCGGTCCAGGCACAGCAGGTGGCCGGAGGCTTCGCCGCCGAGCACGCCGCCGCCTTCGATCAGCGCCTGGTGGACGTAGCGATCGCCCACGTTGCTGCGCACGAACGGGATCTGCAGTTCGCCCAGGGCCTTTTCCAGGCCGTAGTTGCTCATCAGCGTGCCGACCACCGGGCCGCGCAGGCGGCCGTCGGCCTGCCACGCACGGGCCAGGATGTAGAGCAGGTCGTCGCCGTCGACCGGGTTGCCCTGGTCGTCGGCCATCAGCACGCGGTCGCCGTCGCCGTCGAAGGCGATGCCGAGGTCGGCACCGGTCTCGCGCACCTTGGCGGCCAGGTTGTCGATGTGGGTCGAGCCCACGCCATCATTGATGTTGACGCCGTTGGGCTCGGCACCGATGCCGATCACTTCGGCACCCAGCTCACGGAACAGCAGCGGTGCGATCTGGTAGGTGGCACCGTGGGCGCAGTCGAGCACCAGGCGCACGCCGCGCAGGTCGAAGGTGCGCGGCACGCTGGCCTTGCAGAATTCGATGTAGCGGCCGACCGCTTCGCGCGCACGCGCGGCCTTGCCCAGCTTTTCCGATTCGGCCGTCACGAACGGCACGTCCAGCGCGGCTTCCAGCGCCAGTTCGGTGGCATCGTCGAGCTTCTCGCCCTGGGCGGAGAAGAACTTGATGCCGTTGTCGTAGTGCGGGTTGTGCGAGGCACTGATGACGACGCCGGCATCCACGCCCAGGGTGCGGGTGAGGAAGGCCACCGCCGGGGTCGGCATCGGCCCCAGCAGCTGCACGTCGGCACCGGCGGCCACCAGGCCGGCTTCCAGTGCGGCTTCGAACATGTAGCCGGAAATACGCGTGTCCTTGCCGATCACCACGATCGGGCGGCGGCCACCGGGGCCGCGCTGGTCGACCAGCACGCGGCCCAGCGCATTGCCCAGGCGCAGCACGAAGTCGGCGGAGATCGAACCCTCGCCGACGCGGCCGCGGATGCCGT
>JAFAFD010000461.1 GCA_023423675.1 Pseudomonadota bacterium
GGCGAGCGCAGCGGCGTATCAGGGCCCCGCGACCTCCGCGCGCGGCAGCGCAAACACGAACAGCGCGCCGGTCGCGCTTTCCCGCAGTTCGATACGGCGCCCGTGCAGCTGCACGATGCGCTGCACGATCAGCAGGCCGAGCCCCCCATTCTCGCCACGCCGCGCACCCAGCGCCGCCGGTGCCTGGAACAGCTGCGCACGCAGCGCCGGAGCCACACCTGGGCCGTTGTCGGCTACGCTTACTTCCACGCTGCCTTCGATGGCGCGCAGCTGCACCCGCACCTCACCGCCTTCGGGCGCATGCCGCAGCGCGTTGTCGAGCAGGTTGGTCAGCACCCGCTCGACCAGGCCGAGGTCGGCACGCACCAGCGGCAGGCCCGGCGGGAACTCCGCATGCAGGTGCTGGCCGCGCGCCTGTGCGGCCAGTTCGAACTTCTGCAGCACGTCCTGCAGCAGCTCCGGCAGCGCGAACACCTCCCACTCCAGGCGCACTTCGCCATGTTCCAGCCGCGCCAGTTCGAACAGCGCGCGCGCCAGGCGGCCGACCTTGGCGCTCTGCGCCAGGGCGATGCCGAGATAGCGACGGCGTTCGTCCGGCGACAGCGAGGCTTCCTTCAGCGCCATCGTTTCCAGGTAGCCATGCAGCGACGACAGCGGCGTGCGCAGGTCGTGCGAGATGTTGGCCACCAGTTCGCGGCGCTGCAGGTCCTGCTGGCGCAGCTGCTGCCACTGCTCGCCCAGCCGCTGCGCCATCTGCGCGTGGGCATGTTCGAGGATCTTCAGTTCGTCACGCTCACCGCTGCGCAGCGGCACCGGGGCCGGCAATGGCGTGGGCGCATCGATGTCAAAGGCCTGGATGCGCCGCGTCAGCCGGCGCAGCGGCCGGGTGACCCAGTAGAACGCCACCAGCCCGGCCAGCAGGCCCAGCCCGCCCACCAGCAGCACCGACCACAGCGTGGTGTTCCACTGGTTGCTGGCGGCCAGGTCGTCGGCCAGCATCTGCCGGTGCTCGCCCACCAGCACCACGTACACATAACCGGCCTGGCGCCCCTGCACCACCAGCGGGGCCACGCTGAACACCTTGCGGCCGCCGGTACTGCGCGGGTCGTCGCCGAGGATCGGCAGCGGTGCACCGGCCAGCAGGCGACGCAGCGGCGCCAGGTCGACGCGGTTGCGCAGCTGGTGGCCGCTGGGCGCATCGTGGCCGAGGATGCGGCCCTGGTCGTCCAGCAGGTACACCTCCACGCTGGGATTGACCGCCATCAGCTGGCCGAACAGCGCGCGCACTGCGGTATCGCGCATGCCGCTGGTGTCCATCAGTTCGCTGCGCTGGGCGATGTGTTCGGCCAGGCCCAGCGACAGCCGCTGCACCACTTCCTGTTCGTGGCGGGTGCTGGCGCGCATCTGCAGGGCCAGCAGGGCCATGCAGCACATCAGCATCAGCGCGGCGATCACCGCCGCCAGCTTCTGCCACAGGTTGGGCGTGATCATGCCGCCGCCCCGGCCGGGTCAACCAGCTTGTAGCCGCGCCCCCACACCGTCAGCAGGCGCCGCGGCGTGGCCGGGTCGAGCTCGATCTTGCTGCGCAGGCGATTGATGTGGGTGTTCACCGTGTGCTCGTAACCATCGTGCTGGTAGCCCCAGACCTGGTTGAGCAGTTCCATCCGTGCGAACACCTGGTCGCGGTGGCGGGCGAAGAACAGCAGCAGATCGAACTCACGCGGGGTCAGTTCCAGGGCGCTGCCATCCACCGACGCGGTGCGCGCCACCGGGTCAAGCTGCAGGCCACCAACTTCGACCGCACCGGCATCGATGCGCGCGTTCTGTGCCATGGCTTCAGCGCGGCGCAGCAGCGCGCGCACGCGCGCCACCAGTTCGGGCATCGAAAAGGGCTTGGCCAGGTAATCGTCCGCGCCCAGTTCCAGGCCGACGATGCGCTGGGTTTCGCTGCCACGTGCGCTGATGATGATGATCGGCACGTAGCGCGCCATCGCACGGGCACGCTGGCAGATCTGCAGGCCATCCACGCCGGGCAGCATCACGTCCAGCACCAGCGCATCCCACGGGCCATCCTGTTCCAGCAGGCGCAGGCCGGCATCGCCGGTGGCGGCGTGGGCGACGTCGTAGCCTTCGTCGGCCAGGTGCATGCGCAGCAGGTCGGCGATATGGGCATCGTCTTCGACGATCAGGACGCGTTTGGCGGACATCGGCAGCTCGGGGCCAGTGGGGAGGCTGCCCGCATTGTGGCGCGGGACGGCCACCGATACCTCACGAAAAATTGAATCCTGCGTGAGGATTCGTTGACCCGGGCAGGCGCAGCATGGCCCCGTCGCCCGTTCCCGGAGTCCGCCATGCCCCTCACCCGCCGCCACCTGCTGGGCCTGGGTGGCCTTGCCACCGCCGCTGGCGTGCTCGGCCTGGGCGCGTGCAGCCGCGCTGCCACGGCCGCCGCCGAGAACCGCCCGGCTCGACAGTTCCCGCTGATGCGCACCGATGCCGAATGGCGCCGGCTGCTGACCCCGGCGCAGTACGCGGTGCTGCGCCAGCAGGCCACCGAACGCGCCGGCAGCAGCCCGCTGGACCGCGAACACCGGCAGGGCACCTTCACCTGCGCCGGCTGCCAGCAGCCGCTGTTCTCCTCCTCCACCAAGTTTGAAAGCGGCACCGGCTGGCCCAGCTTCTGGGCACCGCTGCACGGCGCCGTCGGCGAGGACCGCGACACCACCTTCGGCATGCTGCGGGTGGAAGCGCACTGCAGCCGCTGCGGCGGCCACCTCGGCCATGTCTTCAACGATGGCCCGCGCCCCACCGGCCTGCGCTACTGCATGAACGGTGCCGCCCTGCTGTTCCAGCCCGGTGCGGCACAGCAGGACAGCAACGGTGGCTGGCGCGTGCCGCTCGGTTCTTCCCCTACTTCTGGAGCCTGATGATGCTGCTGTTGCTGCTGGCCTACCTGGGCGGCGTATTGACCCTGCTCAGCCCGTGCATCCTGCCGGTGCTGCCCTTCGTGTTCGCGCGGGCCAACCGCTCCTTCGTGCGCAGCACGCTGCCGCTGCTGCTGGGCATGGCGCTGACCTTCGCCGCGGTCGCCAGCCTGGCCGCCGTGGGCAGCCAATGGGTGGCGCAGGCCAACCAGATCGGCCGCTGGCTGGCCCTGGTGCTGATGGCGGTGTTCGCCCTCGCGCTGCTGTGGCCGCGCCTGGCCGACCATCTGCTGGCGCCGTTCCAGCGCGTGGGTGCGCGGCTGAGTGCACGCGCCGATGCCGCCGATGATGCCGGTCGTGGCGGTGCGTGGACCTCGCTGCTGATCGGCATCGCCACCGGCCTGCTGTGGGCGCCGTGCGCCGGCCCGATTCTCGGCCTGGTGCTGACCGGCGCTGCCCTGCATGGCGCCAGCGTCGGCACCAGCGCATTGCTGCTGGCCTACGCACTGGGCGCGGCCACCGCGCTCGCGCTGGCGGTATGGATCGGCGGCCGCGTGTTCAACGCCCTGCAGGCGCGGCTGGGCCTGGGCGACGTGCTGCGCAAGGTGCTGGGTGTGGCCGCACTGTTGGCGGTGGTGGCGATCGGCCTGGGCTGGGATACCGGCCTGCTGACCCGCCTGTCCACGGTGAGCACCGCGCGCATCGAACAGGGCCTGCTCGATGCCGTGCCCGGTGCGCAGCCGGCGGCGCCGCCAATGATGATGATGGCCGGCGCCACTGCCGGTGCCGACGCGCCGCTGCCGGTGGAAGGCACCCTGCCCTCCCTGGATGGTGCCACCGGCTGGCTCAACAGCCCGCCGCTCAAGGCCGAACAGCTGCGCGGCAAGGTCGTGCTGATCGATTTCTGGACCTATTCCTGCATCAACTGCCTGCGCGCGATGCCGTTCGTGCACGAGTGGGAGCGCCGCTACCGCGACCATGGCCTGGTGGTGGTCGGCGTGCACACGCCCGAGTTCGCCTTCGAACGCGACCCGCGCAACGTGATGAAGGCGGTGCAGCAGCTCAAGGTGGAGTACCCGGTGGCGCTGGACAACCAGTATTCAATCTGGCGCGCGTTCAACAACCAGTACTGGCCGGCGCAGTACTTCGTCGATGCACAGGGCAACATCCGCGCCCATCAGTTCGGTGAAGGCAACTACGCGCATTCCGAGCAGGTGATCCGCCGCCTGCTGACCGAAGCCGGCCAGACCGACCTGCCGCCGCCGGCCGACCCGGCCGCCGCCGACCTGCAGGGCGTGGCCACGCAGGCCGACATGGGCAACCTGCGCTCGCCGGAAACCTACCTGGGCCATGCACGCGCCGAGCACTTCGCCTCGCCCGGCGGGCAGCGCACCGATGCGGCCTTCGACTACACGCTGCCGGCCAGCCTCGCGCTGAACCAGTGGGGCCTGTCCGGCCGCTGGACCATCACCGATGAAGCCGCGCAGCTGCAGCAGGCCGGCGGCCGCATCGCCTTCCAGTTCCATGCCCGCGACCTGCACCTGGTGCTGGCACCGACGCAGGACGGCACGCCGGTGCGCTTCCGCGTGTGGCTGGACGGCAAGCCGCTGCCGGCCACCGATGCCGGCAGCGATGTCGGCGCCGATGGCAGCGGCGTGGTCACCGAGAACCGTCTGTACCAGCTGGTGCGCCAGCGCGGCACGGTCGGCCCGCACCGCTTCGAGATCGAGTTCCTCGATGCGGGCGTGCAGGCCTATGCCTTCACCTTTGGTTGAGAACAGGAGGGCACGATGAAATTCTCCTTCGAACAGGGCTTTGCAGTAGGTGTGGCCGGGCTGGTCGCCACGGCACTGGTGGCCGGCGTGCTGCTGGTGGATCGCGGCGCAATGGCCGCACCGGCTGGCGCCACCGCGCAGGTACAGGCACTGCCGGCACCCACCGGCGATGCCGCCTTCACCGATGGCGCCACCCAGGCCAGCGTGGTGTTTGCCGGTGGCTGCTTCTGGGGCGTGCAGGGCGTGTTCCAGCACGTGAAAGGTGTGAGCAATGCAGTGGCCGGCTATGCCGGAGGCAGTGCCGCCGATGCTCGCTACGAGCGCGTCAGCAGTGGCCGCACCGGCCACGCCGAAGCGGTGAAGGTCGACTACGATCCGCGCCAGGTCAGCTATGGGCAGCTGCTGCAGGTGTTCTTCTCGGTGGCGCACGATCCCACCCAGCTGAACTACCAGGGCCCCGACCACGGCAGCCAGTACCGCTCGGCGATCTTCAGCGATGACGCCAGGCAGCTGGCTGCCAGCCGCGCCTACATCGACCAGCTGGGCAAGGCTGGCAGCTACCGCGGCCCGATCGTGACCCAGGTGGCCAGCGGCCAGCGTTTCTACCCGGCCGAGAGCTACCACCAGAACTACATGAACAACTACCCGCAGGCGGCCTACATCCGCTACTACGACGCACCGAAGCTGGCCGCGCTGGGCAAGCAGTTCCCCGCGCTGTACCGGCGCCAGGCGTCGCTGGTGCCGATGCGCTGATGAACTGCCGTAGAGCCGAGCCTACGCTCGGCTGCTCTGCCGCACCTGTAGAGTCGAGCCATGCTCGACTTCTGGACACTGGCAACGCCCCAGCCGAGCGTGGGCTCGGCTCTACA
>JAFAFD010000473.1 GCA_023423675.1 Pseudomonadota bacterium
CCGAAGCACTGCAGGAGCGCGAGGCTGCGCCCAGCGCCGCCGTCGCCGCCACCGAAGCACCGGCAACCGCACCGCCCGCCGACGCCGCGCCGTCTGCGGAGGCCGCGCCTGCCGTGGCCGCAGCCGCAAAACCGGCCGAGCCCGTTGTGCAGAAGCCCGTGGTCGAGACGCCCGCTGTGGAGAAGCCTGCCGCGCCTCCGCGCTGCGTCGCCCTCGGGCCGTTTGCCGACCGTGCCACGGCCGTCGCCGCACAGGGTCGTGCCGGCAAGCTGCTGGCCCCGGCGCGCCTGCGCGAACAGCCCGCCGCCAGCGGCAGCACCCGTTACCGCGTGCTGCTGCCGGCCGCTGCCAGCCGCGAAGATGCCCAGGCCATGGTCAAGCGCATCGTCGCTGCCGGCCTTAGTGATTACTACATCATCAGCCAGGGTGAAGAGAGCAACGCCATCGCCCTGGGCCAGTACCGCAACCGCGAGGGTGCCGAGCGCCGCATCGCCGCCTTGCAGGCGGCCGGCTTCCAGCCGCGTCTGGTGGCCAGTGGTGACGCCGGCCAGTGGTGGCTGGAAGGGCAGCTGGCCGTCGGCAGCGAACCGGCGCAGGCGCAGCAGCGCAGCGGTGCCGCACAGCAGCGGTCGCTGGAATGCACGCGACTGCGCTAGAATCGCCCCACCGCGGCGCTGCCGCCGGTGAAGCACCCATGCCGCTTTAGCTCAGTTGGTAGAGCAACTGTCTTGTAAACAGTAGGTCATCCGTTCGATTCGGATAAGCGGCACCACATCAAGGCCGGTCACGCCGGCGATTTCCTCCCGGCATTCCATGGCAGCTGCCCGGCAGGCCAGTTACCAATGACCGGGTTTGCGGATCGGCTTCCTGCCTGTGTGTATCCGCTGTGGGAGCAAGGCGCGTACGAGTTCATCGTCCAGCAGATGTACTCTCGTCCAGTCCGCCTGCTCATCAAGAGACGAACTCACTGACCTTCCCTTGGCGCCATCCCGATCTGGAGGATGTCTGGGCGTCACCACGCCCAATCGTATGTGCGGGAAGTCCTCGCGGATTGCCTTAAGCACGGGCTCGACGTCGCTGTCATTCGAGCAGATGACCAGCTGCCCGTAGTGCCCGGAGAGCGCATCGCGATACATCGCCAATGCGATGTTCACATCTGTTTGCTTTTCCTCGATTTTCCATACGCGCGTGCGCTGCGTGCGGTCATAAGGGCCGTCTGGGTTGAAGGCGGGAAGCAACGTTCCCTTCCTCTCCATGCTGTGCCTGCCCAAAGTCTTGAGGAAGCGGTCGGGGTAGAGGTGTTCATGGGCACGCAGGTAGGCCTCCTGTGCTGCGACCGAAGCACCCCCATGGCTGGCGAAGCGGCCCAACGCCATGGCAGTGAAGTAGTGCACGTGCACAAGTTCGCTGGTCGGGTCCTGGTCGCGAAGCAGGATCTCGAAAAGCCTCACGACATCGATCCATTTGAAGCACGTGTTTCTGATACGCCCGTAGTACAGGTTGTAGCCGTCCACGTAGACCGCTGTCGCGTTTGTCATATTTGCTTCCTGCAAATGTGAAAAAACCGCCTCTCGGCGGTTTTTTCGTCCTGAGCCGGTGAGTCAACCGAATGACGCAAAGGAGGAGTGGTGCGGCCATTCTATATCGGCACGCGCATCCCTTTGCAAGGCAAATGCCGACAGTCGGTGCTACGGCGCCGATGCTCACCCTGCCCGCGACTGCAACGCCACGTACTCGGCCAACCCCCGGCAGGCCAGCATCAACCCTTCGCGCGAGCCGTCGCCGATATCGTCCTTCTCCTCGCCATCCACGCGCACGCGTTCGGTCGCGTGGTAAAGCTCCAGCAGCGACACCAGGCCTGTGGCGGCGCGATCCCGGCGCGCGTTGGCGACGGCCTCGCCGGGTGTGCGGACCGGGCCAGGCCATGGCTGTCCGTCAGCCGTATCGCCGGCCGCAATCTGCTGCAGGCAGCTGCGCAGGGTGATGGGGGAGGGCGCTTCGTTCGCGGCGGCGAAGGCGGCTTCCAGCGGCTGGGCCAGTTCGGGCGGCAGGCGGGTGATGGCCTCGCCGAGCGTGGCGGCCAGATACGGGTGGCGGGATTTGGACATGCGGGCATCCTCGACAGGAACGGAGGTGCCACCGGGAACGGTGGCAGGCGATGCGTGGCTTCCAAGACCGTATCGAAGAGCCGGCGGGCACGAGGCCCCCACGCACCGCCCGCCATAACGCCGCAGACGGATTGCCAGCCGGCGTCGCCCACAACCTGACGACGCCGACTGACAAGCGTAAACATCTTCGATACACGGGCTTGGAAGTCCCGGCCATCCTTTATCGATGGCGATTCATCTTGGGCACGCCAAGTCGTGACGCACCAATCAATTGTTCTGATGAATCCGCCGTTCCCGAAAGGAAAAATGAATTATCGCGATTGGCTTGTTTCGCTCGTCATCTAGGCAGAAACGACAATTCGCGCGGGAGTGATTGCAATACCCTGGCACAAGCGATTACGCCACCACGCTGCAGGTCAACCGGCACCTGCACTGCAAAGCAGCCTTAACCGCTGTACCGTACCTTGCACACAATCCGCGCAGCACCAAGCACGCCTCAGCGCTGCCCGCTATCGCCCGGCACCAGATGTCGCCACGGGAACACGTTCTTCTCAAAGTGGCTGACGTAACCACCCATGCCCGCCTGGATGACCATGAACTGCAGGCCCGGCCGCATCGCCTGCAGCGCCTGCAACTGCGCCGGCGACAGCGCGCTGTTACGCAGACGGAAGCTGTGCACCGGTGCGAAAGCGTCACTGGCGAACAGACGCTCGTAGGCGGCGAACGGCGTCACCGCATCGGCCTCGCGCTCATCGGCCCAGGTGAACTGCAGTTCGGTGGACTCGCTGAAATCCAGCAGGCCCAGAGCAGGCAGATTGCCCGATGCAGCCAGGTGCTCGATGAAGCGTTGGGTATCACTGCCCGGGCCGATCTGCAGGATGTTCAGATACGGCAGCGGCACATCGAAGAAGCTGGCATCGGGGGCGTTGGGCACCACCAGTTCGGTCAGATACGGCGCACGGCTGGCGAAGCGGGCGATCTCGCCAGCCTCTTCCATGATCGATCCTGCGCGCTGGATCAGCGAGGCATTGTGGTGTTCCGGTGCGGTGGGGGTAATCACCAGGGAACGCAGGCGCTGGAACTGCACGTTGCTGTCCAGCAGGGCAGTGAACTCCCATTCGCGGGTGCCGTTGGCGCCCTCATCCCCGCCGGTGAAGCGCAGCGACATGACAGCGTGCGCCACGGCAGGATCAGACAGGCAGGCCAGCGTCCATTCGAAGGGCGGGTCCCAGGGGTTGCCGAAAAATTCCACGTGCAGGCCGCCGTACAGCGGCGCCACGGTCAGCCGCGTCTGCAGTGCCGACCACAGCGGCCCGGCGGGGTCGGTGATGTCCAGGTCGTACTCGTCGGCCATCTCCAGGCTGAAGGCGTGGATGCGCTGCTGCAGTTCCAGCAGCGACTGCTGGGCACGTTCGAAGTCAGGTGCGGCCATGGCGGGTAACGGTCATCCGTGGGTGATCCGGGATGATAGCCCCGGCCTCCGGGCCCGGTGGCGCTGTATCCCATCTTCTTGATATTCCTCACGAACAGCTACGCCTTTCCGGACGCATACTGGCGTCATTCGCCCCTCCGGGGTACTTCGGGAATGCATCATGCGCCGCCACGCTGTTTCCCTTGTCGCTGCACTGCTGTGCTCCGCCTTCGCGGCCCCGGCCATGGCCGCCGTGCCCTTCTTCAACGCCAGCTGCCCCGGTGGCCTGGATGTGCACGCCGACGAGGGCGGCCCGGTGTACGTGCAGGGGCGC
>JAFAFD010000493.1 GCA_023423675.1 Pseudomonadota bacterium
AGCCGAGCATGGGCTCGGCTCTACAGCCCGCAGCCTCAGTCGGGAGCAAACTCCAGCGTGCGGCGCCAACGCAGTGGTTTCGTCGCACGCGCCGGGTCAGGGCCGAACCGGGTCAGCCACCCCGCCGCCAGCGCGCGCTCACGCAGGCGCTCGCCGACGCCTTCGGCCGTCTCCACCTCGACATGGGTCACCTTGCCTGCGGCATCCACGTCCATCGCCCAGACCAGCTTGCCCACCCACTCGGCCGGCGCAATGGACGCGTCGTAGTTCGGCCGCCCTGCCACGTAGGGTCCGTCGTGCCGCAGATACAGCGGCGACTCCTCCAAGCGGTGATCGACACGAACCTCTGCCCTGCCGGTCCGGCCGTCGCCAAGCAGGGCATCCACCGTCCACATGCCGGCCGCCCCTGCAGTGCCGATATCCGCAGGGAAACACGTTTTGCGGCCACGGAAGCCGTCATGCCGCACCTGCGAGATGGAAACGCCATTGGCATCGCGAATGGTGAGCGCCAGCCCGCCCACATCGGCATCTTCTCCACCGGCGGCCACGCAGATGCGGTGGTCGTGCAGTCCATCGGCAACGAACTGGTAGGCCACTGATCGCGCGACGGCGTCTGCGGGTGTCGGCGACCACAGCAGCTCCACGTAGACCTCGTTGGCGGCGAATGCAGCGGGACTGGCCAATATCAGCAGCAGGCCTGCTGCGGCAATGCGTGCGGTCATCGTTCCTTCCCTGGTGACGAATCCCGATCCTCAACGATGGTGCGTGGCGGCGCAACAGCCGCACGGGAGCAGCCGAGCATGGGCTCGGCTCTACAGGGGGATCCGACCCGGCCATTGATATTGTATCCACCAGAAACCGCTTGCTAGCCTGCCCTCCATGCGCTGGATTGCCCGCCACCTCCGTTCGACTCTGCTGATGCTGCTGATGGCGGCATTCGTGGTCGTGCCGGTGGCCGACGTGCTGGCCTGTGCGGTGGAGCCGCATGACATGGTCGCGGCCCATGTTGAAGCCGCGGCCGACGACGCAGACGGCGACCGTGACGGCACGCATACCGGTGCCTGCAGCCATAACCACTGCCACCATTCCAACCTGGGCCTGCCGGCCGGCACCGTTGCCGCCTTCGGCACGCCGCTGCCGGCACGCTGGATGGCGGACGGTGACAGCGCGACCTATGCCGTCGCGCAGGATGAACTGAAGCGTCCTCCCCGGGCGTGAGTTGAGCGCGTCCCGCGATCGCGGGCTTCCGTTTCACTCACAACCGGACATCCTTCATGTCGAACTCGACACCTCGGTCGCTGCGTGCGGCCGGGCGGGTCATTGCCGTGTTGCTGGGCCTTGCCCCGGCACTGCAGGCGATGGCGCAAGCCGCCCCTTCCTACGACACCCTGCTTGAACGCCTGGACCAGCTGCCCGGCGCCCGCGTCAGCGCGGCCCTGGCCGACGCGGCCGAGGCACGCGCCGAACAGGCCCGTGCCCTGCCCAACCCATCGCTCGCCTACACCACCGAAAACGCCTGGGGTACCGGCAGCTATGGCGGCATGGGCCGCGCCGACAGCGTGCTCACCCTGTCCCAGCCGCTGGAAATCTGGGGCCAGCGCGGCGCACGTGTACGTGCTGCCCGCGCCCAAGCCCAGGCGGCCAGCCTGCGTGGCACACAGAGCCGCAGTGATGTAGCCAGCCAGCTGGCCGCGTTCTACGCGCAGGCCGAGAGCGCGCTGCGGCGTTACACCCTGGCCGGGGAAGCGCTGGCCTTGACCCGCGACGATGCCGCGGCCGTCGACGCGCTGGTCCAGCAGGGCCGCGAACCACAACTGCGCGCGGTGCAGGCACGCAGCGAAGTAGCCAATGCCACGGCGGCGCTGGATGAAGCGGAGGCCTTCCGCGATGCTGCTTTGGCGCGCCTGACCGGTGCGGCCCTGCTGGATACGCCGGTGCAGTCCATCGACAGCAGCCTGCTGGATCGCACACCGCCGCTGCCACGCGGTGCCACCGATGCCGCGCTGGCCGTGCGTATCGCCGAAGCCGAGGCACAGGCCAGCACGCGCCTTGTCGACGTGGAGCGCAAGCGCGCCCTGCCCGACCTCAGCGTGACCGCCGCACAGACCCGCTTCCGCGAGGACCGCGAACAGGCCTACACGCTGGGCGTGAGCCTTTCGATCCCGCTGTTCGACCGCAACCGCGGCGGCATCCGTGCGGCCAGTGCCGAACAGCGTGCCGCCGAAGCGCGGCTGGACCAGCAGCGCCGCGACAGCGAGGCCGAACGCCTCTCGGCCGTGGCCGGGCTGAAGGCCGCCGGCAGCCGCACACGCGCCGCCGATGACAGCGTGGTGGCCGCCGAAGAAGCCTACCGGCTGGCCCGCATCGGCTTCGACGCCGGACGCATCTCGCAGCTGGAACTGCGCAGCACGCGCAGTGCCCTCATCGCCGCACGCAGCAGCGCCGTGGATGCGCGCCTGGCGCGCGTCGGCGCGGAAATCGATCTTGCCCGCCTGGAAGGGCGCGCCCCGTTTGTGGAGGTTCGCTGATGTTCTCCCGTACTTTTTCGTTGATGACCGCTGCACTGTTGGGCGCACTGCTGGCCGGCTGCACTGGCACTGCACAGACCCCAACCGCCGCTGCCGACGATGGCCACGGCCATGCACCGGGCAGCGCTGAGAACACCACAGGCAACGCGCCCGAAGCCGATGAGGGCGTGGTCGCGCTGACGCCGGAACAGATCAAGGCGTCGTCCATCGAAGTGGTCGCCGTCGGTCGAGGCGGTGGCGGCTCCACGCGCCTGTCTGGCCGTGTGGAACCCTCGATCGGCGCGCGCGCGTCGGTGGCGTCCAGCGTGACCGGCCGCGTCGAGCGCGTGCTGGTGGCACCGGGCACGGCGGTGAAGCAGAACCAGACGCTGGCCATCGTGCTCAGCGGCGAGGCCGCGGTGTTCCGCGCCAATGCGCTGGCGGCCGCCGCCGAGGCCAAGGCCGCACGCCTGGCCCACGGTCGTGACCGGGCGCTGGTGGAACAGGGCGTGGTCGCGCGGCAGGATCTGGAAACCTCACATGCACGTGCCATGGCTGCGCAGGCGCAGGCCGCGGCGGCACAGGCACAGGCCGCCGCCAATGGCGCGCCCGATGCCAGCGGTCGCGTGCGCATCACCAGCCCGGTGGC
>JAFAFD010000033.1 GCA_023423675.1 Pseudomonadota bacterium
AGCCATGCTCGACTGCTCTGCTGCTCTGCTCGACTGCTCTTCTGGCACAAAGAGCAGTCGAGCATGGCTCGACTCTACATTCCAGGGTCAATCGCGCTTGCGCGATTCCAGCAGGTCGAGGTTGCGGATCAGACGCCGCGAGATCTCGTCGGAGATCACCCCGCGCCGGGTCAGGCGGAACAGCTCCTCGCGCTCGGCGTTCAGGCCGGCACTGCGCAGCTGGCGGTAGCCCTGTTCCATCCGGTTCACCTTCTCCGGGTCCACGTCGGGGCCGTCGCTGTCCTTTTCCAGATGGCGCTGGTACAGCAGGCTGACCCGCGAGGCTGCGTCGTTGTACAGCTGCACGTTTTCGGTGTTCTGGTTCATCACCAGCTGCTGGCGCATGCGCTCCACCCCGGCCAGGGCGGCCTTGGAGGACAGCTTGCGGGCCAGGTCCTCTTCCTTGCGTTCGCCCGAATCGGCCGGCAGCTGCAGGCCCTTCAGCAGCTGCGGCAGCGCCACGCTGGCGCCGACCAGCGAGAACAGGATGACCGCCGCGGCCAGGAAGATCACCAGGTCACGCGCCGGGAAGGCGCTGCCATCAGGCAGGAACAGCGGCAGGGTCAGCACGCCGGCCAGGGTGATGGCACCGCGCACGCCGGCCACCGAGGTTGCCACCACGATGCGCCAGTTCGGCGCCTCGCCCCGGTCCAGGCCACGGCGGCGCGCACGCAGCAGGTTCCAGCGCAGCGACAGCCACACCCACAGCAGGCGCAGCGCGATCAGCGCGGCATTGATGACCAGCACGTACACCAGCAGCCACCAGGCGCTCTGGTGGCCGGTCTCGTTCATGGTGGTGGTGGCGCGCTCGACGATGCCCGGCAGCTGCTCGCCCAGCAGCACGAACATGATGCCGTTGAAGCTGAACTGCAGCATGTTCCAGACCCCGGCGCGCTGCACGCGCATGCTGCCCGACACGCGGCCGGTCAGCTCGACGTAGCTCATCGCGATGCCGGCGGCGACCGCGGCGAGGATGCCCGAGGCGTGGATTTCTTCGGCCAGCAGGTAGGCCGCGAACGGGATCAGCAGGTTGACCAGCATCGCCGCGCCGGGCTCTTCGCCGAAGCGGCGCCACAGCCAGCGCTGGAACGTGGACACGCCAAGGGTGACCGCCACGCCCACTGCCAGGCCGGCCACGGCCACCCACAGGAAGGTCAGCGAGGCGGTGGCCAGCGAGAAGCTGCCGGTCATCACCGCCGCCACCGCGAAGCGGAAGCAGACCAGGCCGGACGCATCGTTGAGCAGCGATTCGCCTTCCAGGATGTGCATCAGGCGCTTGGGAATGGGCGCCTTGGCAGCGATCGCACCGACGGCCACCGGGTCGGTGGGCGAGACGATGGCGGCCAGCGCGAAGCACACCGCCAGTGGCATCACCGGAATCATCCAGTGGATCAGCAGGCCGGCGCCGATGACGGTGAACACCACCAGGCCGAACGCCAGTTCGAGGATCGCGCCTTTATCGCGGAACAGGCCCTGTTTGGGAATGCGCCAGCCATCGAGGAACAGCAGTGGCGGCAGGAACAGCAGGAAGAACACTTCCGGTTCCAGCGCGTGGCCGCGGTTGAACACGCCGGCGATGACCGCGCCCAGCGCGATCTGCACCAGCGGCAGGGGCAACGAGAATGGCAGGACGCGAACCAGGTAACCGCTGGCGACAACGGCTACCAACATCGCCAGGACGACTTCGATGGTGTGCATGCTTCTTCCAGGAAGCGGCGCGTGGGGCCCGGGAAAAACCGGTGCGCGCCGGAGACTGGAAAAAAGTTAACACAGCAGGCCGTCGCTGCGGCCCGCTGTGTGAATGCGCGTCAGGGCAGCGACAGCAAACGCTGCTGGATCCAGCCGCTGATGTCCCGCTGCATGTCCGCCGACAGCGTGTGGCCAACCGGGTAGCCACGCAGCTGGTGGACCACGCCGAGCGCCTGCAGGCGTGCGGCGGCGGATTCGGCCAGCGTGTACGGCAGCTTGTCGTCGGCATGGCCATGCACCAGCAGGCCGTCCAGCCCGGCATCGGCGATGTCGGCCGGCACGTGCGGGTCGATCTCCGGCAGGATGCGCCCGCACAGCACGCCGAACGACTTCACCCGCTGCGGCTGGGTCAGGGCAACGCTGGCACTCATGATGCCGCCCTGGCTGAAGCCGGCCAGCACGGTCTGCCGCGCGTCCACACCCAGCCGCTGCTGCTGCGCCGCCAGCCACTCACCCAGAAGCAGGCGCGACTGTTCGGCCTGTGCCGGGTCGATCACCGGCCCCTGCGCGCCGAAGCGCACGGTGAACCAGCCGAACGCCTGCGGCCCGAACACCAGCGGCCCGCGCGGCAGCAGCACGTGCAGGCGCGAGTCAAGCGCCTGGGCCAGGCCGGCCAGCGACTGCTCGTTGCTGCCCACGCCGTGCAGCAGCACCACCAGCCCCTGCGCGGTGCCCTGCGCCGGGCGCTCCAGCATCGTCAGCTCCGCGCTCATGCGGCCACCGCCGCAGCGCTGCCATCGAAGCGGTAGATATCCATCGCCAGCATGCCGGCGTCGATGCCGGCATCGATGCGCTGCGCACCGAAGCCACCCTCGCCCGCCGCGCCCATCGCGAAGTACAGCGGCAACAGATGCTCATCGGTGGGATGCGCGCGCTCGGCAAACGGTGCCTGGCGGCGGTAGTCGAACAGCGCGTCGCGGTCGTTGGCGGCCAGGCGCTGCTCCACCCATTCGATGAAGGGGCGCACGTACGGCGCTTCCTTGCCGTCCTGGTAATCGCGCCAGTCGTGCAGGTTGTGGGTGATGCTGCCCGAACCGATCAGCAGCACGCCCTGCTCGCGCAGCGGTGCCAGCGCGCGGCCCAGCGCGTACTGGTGCTGCGGGCCCAGCATCGGCTGGATCGACACCGGCACCACCGGGATGTCGGCCTGCGGGCGCAGCATGCGCAGCGGCACCCAGGCACCGTGGTCGAGGCCACGCTGCGGGTCGATGGCCACCGGCAGGCCGGCGGCGGCGATGCGGCCGGCCACTTCTTCGGCCAGCGCCGGGTCGCCCGGGGCCGGGTACTGCAGTTCGAACAGCTCGCGCGGGAAACCACCGAAATCATGGATGGTCGGCGGCTGCGGGTGCGTGCCGACCAGCGGCTGGCGGGCGAGCCAGTGCGCCGAAGCGATGACGATCGCGCGCGGCGTCGGCAGGTCGCGGGCCAGCTCGGCCAGGCGCACGCCGACCTGGCCCGGATGCAGGGCGGTCATCGGCGAACCATGGGAGATGTACAGCGAAGGCAGGCGGGACATGGAAACCTCCAGGAATTCTTTGAGGGGGCGATCAGCGCGAACGCAGGGTCCAGCGGCCATCGCCCAGCAGGAACAGCACGACCAGGGCCACGGCCCAGAACGCCGGGTATTCCCAGCCGCCGCCACTGTTGGCGAAGCTGAAACCGTTGGCGCCATGCACGGTGACGATGGTGCCCAGCAGCAGCGGCACGCCGAGCAGGCCGATCCAGCGCGCATAGACACCCAGCAGCAGGGCGGTGGCGATGCCGAGCTCGGCAACGATCGTGAAATACCCCAGTGCGCCGGGCAGGCCCAGCGACTGGAAATAGGCCGCCGTGCCGGCCGGGGTGAACACCAGCAGCTTGGTCAGGCCATGGGCCAGGAACAGGCCGCCCAGCGCCAGCCGCAGCAGGGTGCCGGCGTAGGGGGCGAGCGGTGACAGCGGACGGGACGTGGTAGACATGGCAGGCACCTCGGAAGGAGTGGGCACAGCTTATTGCGCTCACCAGAGCCGATAAATACGATGATCTGACCGTATTTGTTGCAGAAGGCGAAATAATGGACACCCTGGACGCCATGCGTGTGTTCGTCGCGGTGGTCGAGCGCAACGGCTTCAGTGCCGCCGCGCAGGCCTTGGACATGTCCACGGCCGGGGTGACCCGGCAGGTCGCCGCGCTGGAAAAGCGCTTGTCCACCCGCCTGCTCCACCGCACCACGCGGCGGGTCAGCCCGACCAGCGCCGGCGCGGCCTACTACGCGCAGTGCGTGCGCCTGCTGGCCGAGTTCGACGCACTGGAAGCCAGCATCGGCGCGCAGGCGCTGGAGCCCTCGGGCACGCTGCGCATCAATGCACCCGTCAGCTGGGGCATCGCCCGCCTCGGCCCGCTGCTGGCCGGCTACCGCCAGCGCTACCCGCAGGTGGAACTGGACCTGGCCCTGTCCGACCGGCTGGTGGACATGGTGGAAGAAGGCTACGACGTGGCCATCCGCATCACCCGCGAGCCGAGCCCGGCGCTGATCGCGCGGCGGCTGGGCCAGGCCCGCATCACCCTGTGCGCGGCGCCGTCCTACCTGGCCGCGCGCGGCACGCCGCACACGCCGCAGGAGCTGGAACAGCACGACTGCCTGGGCTACAGCTACTGGGCTTCGGGCAACCAGTGGCCGCTGCAGGGGCCGGGGGGCGAAACCCGGGTGACGGTGAACAGCATCCTGCAGGCCAACAACGGCGACGTGCTGCGCGAAGCAGCCATCGCCGGCATGGGCGTGATCCTGCAGCCGGATTTCCTGCTGGAGGACGCGCTGGCCGACGGCCGCCTGGTGCGCGTGCTGCCGGAATGGGACGTGCCCACGATCGGCATCTTCGCCGTCTACACCAGCCGCAGCCACCTGGCACCGAAGGTGCGCAGCTTCATTGATTACCTGGTGGATGCGGGGGTGTGACGCCCTCGCTTCGCGCTCGCC
>JAFAFD010000039.1 GCA_023423675.1 Pseudomonadota bacterium
TCCAGCTTGATCACGTCGCCTTCCTTGACGAACCACTCGACGATGGTCGCGTCCGGCAGGCCTTCACCCAGGTCGGGCAGGTTGAAATTCTTGGTCTGGCTCATGTGCAGTTCTCTTCCAGCAGTTCCAGTTCGCGGGCCGGCAGCCAGCCCGTCGCGCCATTCGCGCGCTCGGACCACCACCACCCACCATGTTCGTGATGCAGCTTCACCATCTCGCCGTTTTCCACATCCAGCTCGCGGGCGTCGTAGTCGCGCAGGGCTTCGGCACGACCATCATCCAGCAGCTGCAGCCAGGCGACGGGCGCCCATCCAGCGCGCCCATCGTTGGTGCGTACCCAGGCAAACGCCGGCCATTCCTCGTCACGTACACCGACTTCGACGATCTGACCGGTGCGGAACCGGAGTGGATTGGAATACTGGCTGCGGTAAGCCCCAAGGAGCCGTGCCCGCATGTCAGCCTGCCGCCACCGCGCGCTTGGCCGCGGTCACGATCCGGTCCACGCTGGGCAGGTACTTCATTTCCAGGCGGAACAGCGGAATGTGGGTGTCGTAGCCGGTAACGCGCTCGACCGGGGCCAGCAGGTCGTACAGGGATTCCTCGGCCAGGCGCGCGGCGATCTCGGCACCGAAACCCGCGGTCTTCGGGGCTTCCTGCACGACCACGCAGCGGCCGGTCTTGGCCACCGATTCGGCGATGGTGGCGAAGTCCAGCGGACGCAGCGTGGCCACGTCGATGACTTCGGCACTGATGCCTTCGCCGGCCAGCTTGTCGGCCGCTTCCAGCGCTTCCTTCACCTGTGCGCCCCAGGCCACCAGGGTCACGTCGGTGCCGTCGCGCAGCACGAAGCACACGTCCAGCGGCAAGGCTTCGCCGTCGTTGACGACCACTTCCTTGTACTGGCGGTAGATGCGCTTGGGCTCCATGTAGATCACCGGGTCGGGATCGCGCATGGCGGCCAGCAGCAGGCCGTAGGCACGCTGCGGGCTGGACGGCAGCACCACGCGCAGGCCCGGCACGTTGGTGAAGATCGATTCGTTGGCTTCGCTGTGGTGTTCCGGCGCGCGGATGCCACCGCCCCACGGCACGCGCAGCACCATCGGGCAGTGCAGGCGGCCACGGGTACGGGTACGCAGGCGCGCGGCGTGGCAGATGATGTGGTCGACCATCGGGTAGACGAAGCCGTCGAACTGGGCTTCGGCCACCGGCTTCATGCCCTGCGCGGCCAGGCCGACGGTGAGGCCGGCAATGGTGGTTTCATCCAGCGGGGTGTCGAGGATGCGCTGCGAACCGAAGCGCTGCTGCAGGCCGGCGGTGGCGCGGAACACGCCGCCGTTGACGCCCACGTCCTCGCCCAGCACCAGCACCGACGGGTCGTGTTCCAGCTCCCAGGCCAGGGCCTGGGTGATGGCTTCGATCAGGGTGATGGGGGTAGCGGTCATTGCGATATCTCCACCGGCGACAGCGGCGCTGTCGGCGGCATTGGCCTGGGAAGCGGATGCGCCCGTCTTGATGTCATCCATGGCGCTGCTCCAGGGCAATGGCGGCCGCGCGCTGGGCCAGCAGGTCCGCCGGCGGATCGGCATACAGATAGTCGAACATCGCCTCGACCGGCTGCACCGGGGTGTTGAGGTACTGGTTCACTTCCTCGTCCACCTTGGCCGCGCACTGCTCGACCCAGGTCTTTTCTTCGTCGTCGCTCCACACGCCGTTGGCGATGAGGTACTTGCGCAGGCGCAGCATCGGCTCACGGGTCCAAGCGTCCTTCACCTCGGCGTCGTCGCGGTAACGGCGCGCGTCGTCGGCGGTGGTGTGGTCGGACAGGCGGTAGGTCAGCAGTTCCAGCACGGTGCCACCTTCGCCGGCCAGGCCGCGTTCGCGGGCCTGTTCCATCGCGGCCAGCACGGCGATCAGGTCGTTGCCGTCCACCTGCAGGCAGTGCAGGCCGCCGGCCAGGCCCTTCTGGGCCAGGGTTTCGGCACCGGTCTGGGCCGAACGCGGCACCGAGATCGCCCAGCCGTTGTTGACGATGCACAGGATCAGCGGGAGCTTGTAGGCACCGGCCGAGTTGAGCGCGGCATAGAAGTCGGTCTTCGAGCTGCCGCCATCGCCGCACACCGCCACCGCGATCTGCGGTTCGTTGTTGAGCTTGAACTTCAGCGCAGCGCCGGCAGCGTGCAGGCACTGGGTGGAGATCGGCACGCAGAACGGGAAGTCCTTCACCGCGTTGCCGGTGTAGTCGTTGCCGCGCTCGTCGCCGCCCCAGTACATCAGCACGTCGTACGGGCGCACGCCGCGCATGAACATGGCACCGTATTCGCGGTAGCTGGGCGCGAACACGTCGCCGGCCTTCATCGCTGCGCCGATGCCGACGTGTGCGGCTTCGTGGCCCAGGCAGGCGGCGTAGGTGCCGAGCTTGCCGGTGCGCTGCAGCGCGATGGATTTGCTGTCGAACGTGCGTACGTACAGCATCTGCTTGAACAGCGGCACCAGGACGGCCGGATCCTTCAGGGATGCGGGCAGGTCGTCACGGACGAGCTTGCCGTCCGCGTCCAGGTACTGCAGGTATTCGATCTTGAACTCAGCGGCAACCGTCATTGCGTACTGCACCTTCGACAGAGAAGTTACAAATGATATGAATCGCCATGTTAAGGATTGCGTACGAAATAGCCTTCCTGCGGCGCAACACGGGGATGCCCGTTTGTACCCCTGGCGACGGCTCGGGGGCCAATAACAACAGCGTATTCAGTCGTTGCTGCAAAGCATCAGAATACGCCTTTGGCTGACTGCCGGCGCAACGCAGCAAACGGTTCCACGCGCAACGGCGGTTCCACAGGCCCACCGCACGCCCCGGTACGGTCTGCACGCTGCCCCTTGCCCGCTGCCCGCACGGCAGGCAACGCGCTACCCTTGCCGCCCCTGATCTGGTCCCGCCCATGTCCGTCGACAACAACCAACGCGATCTCGAAGCCGGCATCCACACCGACCTGCAGGGGCGCCTGACCTACGGCGGCTACCTGCGCCTGGACCAGCTGCTGGCCGCGCAGCAGCCGCTGTCCAACCCGCCGCACCACGACGAGATGCTCTTCATCATCCAGCACCAGACCTCGGAGCTGTGGCTGAAGCTGCTGGGCCACGAGCTGCGTGCGGCGATCGGCTTCCTGCAGCGTGACGAAGTCTGGCAGTGCCGCAAGGTGCTGGCGCGCAGCAAGCAGGTCCTGCGCCAGCTGACCGAGCAGTGGTCGGTGCTGGAAACGCTGACCCCGTCCGAGTACATGGGCTTCCGCGACGTGCTGGGTCCGTCCTCGGGCTTCCAGTCGCTGCAGTACCGCTACATCGAGTTCCTGCTGGGCAACAAGAACGCGCAGATGCTGCAGGTGTTCGAGCACGACGTGGACGGCCAGGCCCAGCTGCGCACCGTGCTGGAAGCGCCGAGCCTGTACGAGGAATTCCTGAAGTACCTGGCGCGCTTCGGCCACGATATCCCCGACCTCTACCGCGACCGCGACTGGACCCAGCCGCACGTGTCCGATGACAGCCTGCAGCCGGTGTTCGCCCGCATCTACCAGGACACCGACCGCTATTGGCGCGAGTACGCGCTGTGCGAGGACCTGGTGGACCTGGAAACCGCCTTCCAGCTGTGGCGCTTCCGCCACATGCGCACCGTGATGCGGGTGATCGGCTTCAAGCGCGGCACCGGCGGATCGTCCGGGGTGGGCTTCCTGCGACAGGCGCTGGAGCTGACCTTCTTCCCCGAGCTGTTCCAGGTGCGCACCAGCCTGCAGGTCGCGCCGCCGGCCGGCCTGGCCTGAGCCCCATTCAGCAAGGCCGCCGGCGGTTGGCTGAATCGTTTCAGATGCAAGTTCAGCGAGCAGGCCGTGACCTGCCTCAAACGGCGTGTATTTGACGTGAACGCCAGAAGTCGGTGATCCTCGCGCGTTGCTCCAGCGCACATCGGATGTGCCGCCCATCCACCGAACCAGGAAACCCGCATGAGCCTAAACGCCACTGCGAACACCCCAGAGCCGGCCGTGCCGGACTTCAAGACCACGATGGGCCACCCGCGCCCGCTGTGGATGCTGTTCATGACCGAGTTCTGGGAGCGCTTTGCGTTCTACGGCATCCGCTGGGCCTTGGTGCTGTACATCGTCGCCCAGTTCTACAACGGCAGCGCTGCCGGTGAAGGCGACGCCAGCCGCATCTACGGTGCCTACCTGGCTCTGGTGTACGCCGCGGCGATCTTCGGTGGCTACGTGGCCGACCGGGTGCTGGGTTACCAGCGCTCGATCCTGACCGGCGCGGTCATCATGGCCGCCGGCCTGTTCATGATCTCGCTGCCGCAGGAGCATATCTTCAAGCTCGGCCTGGCCACGATCATCGTCGGCAACGGTCTGTTCAAGCCGAACATCTCCACCATGGTCGGCAAGCTGTACGGCCTGAAGGATGAGCGCCGCGACTCGGGCTTCACCATCTTCTACATGGGCATCAACATCGGCGCGATGATCGCCCCGGTGCTGACCGAGTACCTGGCCCGCAAGGTCTTCGGTACCGATGCGATGCCGTCCTACAAGGTCGTGTTCATCGCCTCGGGCGTGGGCATGCTGATCTCGCTGGTGTGGTTCTACATCGGTCGTGCCGGCCTGAAGGGCATTGGTGCACCGCCGGTCGGTGCTGAAGGCATCGGCCCGATCATCAAGGTGCTGGTCGGCGCCGTGGTCGCCGTGCCGCTGTCCTACTTCCTGCTGGCCACCGGCGCCGCCGCGCTGGCCTGGATCCTGGGCGCGATGTTCACCGCCCTGGCCATCCTGCTGCTGGTTGAAGGCATCCGCGAAGGCAAGGTGCAGCGCGACCGCGTGATCGCCATGCTGATCATCTTCGCCTTCAACGTCATGTTCTGGATGTTCTTCGAACAGGCCGGCAGCTCCTTCACCTTCCTGGCCGAGAACATCGTCAACCGCCAGATGGGCGAATGGACCTTCCCGACCGCATGGTTCCAGTCGGTCAACTCGGTGGCGATCATCGCCCTGGCGCCGATCATTGCCTGGATCTGGGTCAAGATGGGCAGCGCCAATCCGTCCATCCCGCGCAAGTTCGGCCTGGGCCTGCTGTTCAACGGCGCCGCCTTCGCCCTGCTGATGTTCGCCCTGTCGCAGATGGTCGTGGACGGCAAGATTCCGTTCTGGACCCTGTTCATGGTCTACGTCATCCAGTCTGTGGGTGAGCTGTGCCTGTCGCCGATCGGCCTGTCGATGGTGACCAAGCTGGCCCCGGTGCGCCTGGTCGGCTTCGGCATGGGTGGCTGGTTCCTGTCCACCGGCATCGGCAACAACCTGTCGGGCATCTTCGCCGGCGCGGTGTCCGGTGAAGGCGGCATGACGATCGAATCGGCGCTGAAGGGGTATACCTTCGGGTTCTGGGCCCTGATCGGCTCCGGCGTGGTGCTGTTCCTGATCGCCCCGCTGATCAACAAGCTGATGCACGGCGTCAAGTAA
>JAFAFD010000142.1 GCA_023423675.1 Pseudomonadota bacterium
CGCTCAATCGAGCAATACAGTGTCGCAGGCGAGCACCAATGTGCTCGCATGCTGGAGGAGTACGCCTACCAGATGGCGTGGGCGACACCGGAACAGGAAAAATTGTTCCGCGACAGCGCCGAAAGCATCTTCGCCTATGCACGGGAGATCTCCGGCATAGTCGCTCGCCCCCCCGTCAAGAATGACTTCTCATTTTGGCTGCTCTGGAACAAGGGCGTGATCGACTCACATCGAATTCCAAAATTCCGTGTCCGTACAGATTTTGTCGTGCGGACCAATCAGGTTCCTCCGCGCACGGGTATCTACGTCGCCAAGAACGACCCCATGGCTTCGCTTCAGTTTGCATGGACCGGTGGGTACGGAGAACTCTGCCCGGCCATGGCCCCCAACGATATTGGACGAGCCGTTCTGAAGCAGATCGGTCGAGAACGCATGTGGGGGGATACCGAAGCCTTCTATCGCTTCCTCGATGCAAACCGGCACCTGGATCCCTACGGCTGGTCCGACGTCCAGGCTGACGTGGCGAAAGTGGCACCCTCAGTCATCGCTTCCGAGTCCTTCGATCAGCAGGATTGCGAATGGTATTTCGTCGAACGCATTGCCGATGAATTCGAGGATATCGACGGCAGCTACGCCGGCACGGATCGACCGGACCGCCGGCCGGACCGAGTCGCCGCCGGCAAGCCGGTGCCTGTGGCCGGCTGGTGGTACACGCCTGCACAAGGCAGTCGGCGCTTCTTCAAGGAAGGCGATGTGTTCCCCGCCATCAACAGCGACTGGGGTGACACCTTCTGGATCTAAGCCGCAGATCAGACGCCGCCGGCATTGGGTTGACGTTCTGCTGCCAACCCACCAGTGGGAACGGCAACCGCATGGCCAAACCGGCGGCGCAGCAGCAGGTCACTACTGCGCTTCTCCTTGATCGTACGCTGGTTCAGACATGACACGCCCCAATGGACTCAACGGACGGCAGGCTGCGTCGCGGGTGCGGCTACCATTCTTGTGGACGAACCACGACGTCGCCATCAGTCAGGCGTGGCCGCGGCTCCTTCCAGTTGGGTACCACGGGATTATGACAATGCCTTCCGTTCTTCAAGCCGCCCCGCTGCTGGCCGGTCTTTGCCTGGCCGCCACCTGCGCTGCCAAGCCGCCTGCCGCCGAAGCCCTGGACCGCGCCTGCGAAGCGGTCGCCCTTGATGATCGGATCGAGCTGCCTCCCCTGGAACGAAGGCACGTCAGCGCCTGCCCGCCCGGCGACGATGAAGGCTGCCCGTACAGCGGCCTGCAGGGAAAGACCTCGCTGAGCGATACGCCGGATCTGGACAAGGATGGACGCAAGGATGCCATCCTGACCTACGTCGGCAGCAGCAATGGCGATATCGACGTCACCGACAAGCTGGTCCTCGCCCAATGCAGGGACGGAACCTACATCCGGCTCCTGGAAGGAAAGTTCACGACACTGACCGCTCCGGCCATGCCGCATGCCACGTGGCCGGTTCTGGAAGCTACGCGGAACTGCCCGCAGGGCTGCGGCGATGCGGTCCGCACCGAAAAGATCCAGCTGAACTTTGATCCCAGCACGGCGACGTATCGCGGCCCGGCCGGACTGGATCTGGCCGTGGCCTGCAGGGCCCAGGATGAATGACAGAAGCGGGGTGCCCGTTCGATGATGGCCGATATGACAGCCCCCTCCATCAAATCGAGTCCGGTCCAGGACGTGATGGCACCCGCCAAGCCTGGCGTTGCGGCGACGTTCCTCCGCGGCTTCGCGCTCAGCTGCATGCTCTTGTTGAGTGCGACGGGCTGTGGTTCCCATGACGCGTCATCAGCATTGACGGTCACCCCACCGGTGCCCGAAGCGGAGCTGGAAGATCTCCATTCGGGGACGCTGCTGAAGCAGCTGCCCTCCCACGACATCGACGGCGCAGGCCTGCTGCTGCTTTCCCGGAGCGAGAGCACGATGCCCGCCAAAGGTGATGAGGATCCGGTGGAGCAGATCACCCTGCGCGCGGAACTGTACCGGCGTGCGGACCAGGCGGCGCCCTGGACGTCGCGATGGAGCGTCGACGACCCGATGCAATGCGAAGGCCTGGACCTTGACGCGGGCTATTTCCTGGACCAGTTGACGGCGACCGACCTCGACAACGATTGCCGCGCCAAGCTGACCCTGGCCAGCCACAGCTTCTGTGGCGGCGGGGTGGATCCGCAGCAGCTGCGCATCGGCCTTCGCCATGGGGAGCAGTACTACGAAGTGCTGGGCGAATCGCTGGTGGAGGTGGAGGGCGACGCGCCCTTCGGCGGCAAGCGTCAGGAGGATCCTGCATTGGCATCGGCCGCGCCGGCACTGCGCGCGCACGTGGACAAAGTGTGGGAAGCGATCAAGCGCGGCCCGCCCGGCGCGCCGTGAACGCCCCGCCTTGATCCAACGCATGCCGACAGCGTGGGCGCAGTGGTATGGTGGCGCCATCATGCGCCCTGGAGCCGTTCCGATGACCCGAATCAGCATCGCCCGCCTCGCCCTTGCCGCCCTTGCGACGCCGCTGCTGCTGTCGGCCTGCGTCAGCACGCCCGGCCCGCAGGTCAAGGGCAGCGGCCGCTGCGATGCCAGCTCCCTGGGCTGGGCCGTCGGCCAGCCGGGCAACGAAGAGAACATGCGCCGCCTGTCCCGTGAAAGCGGCGCCGGCCTGGTCAACCCGATCGGACCGACCACCATCACCACCAAGGACATCCGCCCGGACCGCCTGCGCGTGTACGTGGACAAGAACAACGTCATCACCGCCGCACGCTGCGAGTGACCCGAGTGTAGCGCCGAGCCATGCTCGGCTGCTCTTCGCTTCCTGTAGAGCCGAGCCCGTGCTCGGCTGATCTTGCCTTCTGTAGAGCCGAGCCGTGCGCGGCTGATCTTGCCTTCTGTAGCGCCGAGCCATGCTCGGCTGCCCCGGCCTTCTGTAGAGCCGAGCCCGTGCTCGGCTGATCTTGCCTTCTGTAGAGCCGAGCCGTGCTCGGCTGATCTTGCCTTCTGTAGCGCCGAGCCGTGCTCGGCTGATCTTGCCTTCTGTAGAGCCGAGCCGTGCTCGGCTGCTCTGGCAAACACAGTCGAGCATGGCTCGACTCTACAAAAAGCGCAGTCGAGCAAGCTCGACTCTACCGCGCTCAGGGCTCGGTATAGCCCGCGCAATCCGGCAGCGCCTGGTCCGGCTGGTAAGCACCGCCACTGAAGCGGAACGTGCGCACATACGTGCACGCCGGGTCCTGCTCGGTGCGCAGGTCTTGCTTTGTCAGCGGGCCCCTGGCCAGCGAATCCTCGTTGCGTGACACACCGGCCGGGAAGCGCGTGGCCACCGCCTGGTAGCGCAGCACCGGCATCGCCGTGGCGGTGGAATCCAGCGAGAGCCTGGCCGAGAACCCGTAGCTGTCATGGCAGGCGCCAGCACGCTGCTTCATGTCCTGCTCGCTGAAGCAGGCACGGATCTCCGCATGTCCCGCCCAGGCCACACCGAGCACGTCATTGTCGACCTGGATGCCGTCGTCCAGGTGCCGCACCCGTGCCAGCTGCAGGCGCGACGCATCGGCACCACCGCCGGAATACATGTTGCTGACCTTGCTGATGCCGCCGACCAGCACATTCTGTCGTGCCCGCTG
>JAFAFD010000162.1 GCA_023423675.1 Pseudomonadota bacterium
GGCGGGGGCCCGGCGTTGGCAGCGGCTTAGAACATGCCTTCGAAGGGGTTCCAGCTGGTGCGGCCCTGCACCTTCTCCACGTAGTAGCTGTAGTTGGTGCTGGAGGCGACCAGGAAGTTCAGCGCGAAGAACAGGGCGCGGCCGACGATATCCGGCAGCATCAGGGTGATCACAGCCAGGGCGATGTTGATGCCGATGACGACAAGCGCCTTGCGCCACATGCCCAGGATCAGCAGGTAGATCGCGCCGAAGAACAGGGCAAAGAAATTGATGTTGATCTTCAGCCGATCGCCGAAGGAAAGCGCCTTCCAGGCCTGCTTGAAGCCCGGTTCCTTGGGCGCGCCGTGCTGCTGAAAGAAGTTGAAGCGGAACTGCCACTTCGGGCTGTACTGCGAGAGGTCGACTGCGTTCATGAATGGGAGACGTCCCTGTGGGAAAACGTTTTCATGATAAATGTGTCGCATTCAGCCAACCAGGGTGGTCCGTCAAAAATGTGACGGTGGACCAGTTGGAGCCTTGCATCCCCTCGCCGCACCGTCACCCACCCGCCTTGTTTTTAGGATAGGGTGCGCAGTTCCGCTGCCGCTCGGGCCTGGCCCTGGCGCGTTGGCGGGATGTCCTCGGAGGTTGCATGACCACACCTGTTACACCGGAAAACGCACCCGGACCGGTGCTTCTGCCGACACCCGAAGTGGTGCAGGCGCAACAACTACTCGCCCGCCAGCAACTGGCGGTGGCGATCGACCGCGCGCGCGCGGCGGCGAACCGTGATCCCGCAGCGCCTGAGACCCTGACCTGACGGGCGATCTTGAGGTGATGGGTGCCAACCTCGGTTGGCACGCTTGTGCGCGGGCGGCTGCCGCTATGCCGGATCCTGCATTTGAGATTAATTCTCATTTTGCACGATCCATTTCCAGCCCCCCCTTACGGGAGGGCGGCATGTCTGAGCCGGCCGTCCCCTGCACTTTGCTGAATGGGGAGAGCGTGCGCGCTGGCCCTTCGCGTCCGGCTTACGTTTTCCCTCTTATGCTGGGCCGCATTTTCGATTCCGCCCCGTTGGAGATCGTGTGGGTTCCGGTAGTGACAGACATCTACTGCGCGGCGTGACGCCGTTGCAGGCAGAACAAGTGCGGGCGCCGGGAATGCGCGCGGGGAACCCTGGTGCATGCCGCCTGGCCAGGATGGCCAGCCACGCTGCCTGGGCGGAGTAGACGCGATGGAAGCTCAAACCACCTCCCACGCCGGCCCGGGCAACCCCGAGCTGGATGCCGGCTGGGCGCTGTTGCCGCCCGAAGCGCCCCTGCAGATGCCCGAGCAGACCCTGCGCGAGGGCAAGCTCAAAGTCACTCGCCACCGCACCTCGCCGCGCATGATCAAGCTGCGCCGCCTGTACCTCTTCGGTGGTACTGCGGCGATGACCGCCGTGGCCACGCGGATGATGTGGCGGGTGCTGTCCACCAACGGCATCAGCGTGCTCGAGGCCTGCCTGCTGGTGCTGTTCGTCGGCCTGTTCGCCTGGATCGCGCTGTCCTTCGCCAGTGCCGTGGCCGGCTTCCTCACCGCCGTGTTCGACCGCGGCTACCGCCTGGGCATCGACCCGGACAAGCCGTTGCCGATCGTGCACAGCCGCACCGCGCTGCTGATGCCTACCTACAACGAAGACCCGCGACGGCTGCTGGCCGGCCTGCGCGCGATCTATGAATCGGTGGCCGCCACCGGGCAGCTGGAACGCTTCGATTTCTTCGTGCTCAGCGACACCCGCCGCGAGGACATCGCCCGCGCCGAGGAGCTGGTCTTCAACGAGCTGCGCGAACTGGTGCCCGATGGCCGGGTGCGCCTGTTCTACCGCCGCCGCAGCGACAACGGTGCGCGCAAGGCCGGCAACATCGCCGACTGGGTGCGCCGTTTCGGCGGCGCCTACCCGCAGATGCTGATCCTCGACGCCGACAGCCTGATGACCGGCGACAGCATCGTGCGCCTGGTGGCGGGCATGGAACACAACGCCGACGTCGGCCTGATCCAGACCCTGCCGTCGGTGATCGGCGGGCGCACCCTGTTTGCCCGCATGCAGCAGTTCGGTGGCCGCGTGTACGGGCCGGTCATCGCCCGCGGCGTGGCCTGGTGGCATGGCGCCGAGAGCAACTACTGGGGCCACAACGCGATCATCCGTACCCGCGCCTTCGCCGACCAGGCCGGCCTGCCGGCGCTGCCCGGCCGCAAGCCGTTCGGCGGCCACGTGCTCAGCCACGATTTCGTCGAAGCCGCACTGATGCGCCGGGGCGGCTGGGCCGCGCACATGGTGCCTTACCTGGGCGGCAGCTACGAGGAAGGCCCGCCGACCCTGACCGACATGCTGGTGCGCGACCGCCGCTGGTGCCAGGGCAACCTGCAGCACGGCAAGGTGGTCGGCAGCCGCGGCTTGCACTGGATCAGCCGCGTGCACATGCTGATCGGCATCGGCCATTACTTCACCGCGCCGATGTGGGGCATGTTGATGCTGATCGGCATCGCCATCCCGCTGTTCCAGGAAGGCATCGATTTCAACGCACTGCTGCACCTGTCGCCCAGCGTCTACTGGCGTGCGCAGGACGAGGAGCAGGTGGTGCGCCTGTTCGGCGCGACCATGGCCGTGCTGCTGCTGCCCAAGGTGCTGGGCTACCTGGCCATGCTGCTGGACCCGGTGGACCGCCGTGGCTGCGGTGGCGCCTTCCGCGCGTTCGTGTCGATGCTGGTGGAGACCGTGCTGGCGGCGCTGATGGCGCCGGTGGTGATGTACGTGCAGTCGCGCGGCGTGGCCGAAGTGCTGTCCGGCCGCGATTCGGGCTGGGACGCGCAGCAGCGCGACGACGGTGGCATTTCCTGGATGGCGCTGATCCGCGGTTACGGCGGGCTGGGCGTGTTCGGTGCCTTCATGGGCGTGCTGGCCTGGGCGGTGTCGCCCTCGTTGGCGGTGTGGATGGCACCGGTGGTGATCGGCATGGTGCTGGCCATTCCGGTGGTCGCGCTGACCTCTTCGCGTGGGCCCGGTGGCTTCCTGCACCGCTGGGGCCTGCTGGACATCCCCGAGGAAAACACGCCGCCGCCCGTGCTGGTGCGTGCCGCCGAACTGCGCCGCGAAGCCGCCGAGCAGCCGCCGCTGTACTGATCGGCCCATGGCGGCGGCATAATGCGGCTCGAACTTGAAGGAGCCGCATCATGCTGCAAACGGTGGAACAGGAAACCGGCGCCTCGCCGCAGTGGTCGGTGATCTGGCTGCATGGCCTGGGGGCCGATGGCCATGATTTCGCACCGATCGTGCCCGAGCTGGTGCGTCCGCACTGGCCGGCGCTGCGCTTCGTCTTCCCGCATGCACCGGTGCGGCCGATCACGATCAACAACGGCGTGCCGATGCGCGGCTGGTACGACATCGTCGGCATGGATTTCCGCTCGCGTGCCGACATGGCCGGTGTGCGTGAATCGGTGGCCCAGCTGGATGCGTTGATCGCGCGCGAGATCGAGCGCGGCGTCGCCGCCGACCACATCTTCCTGGCCGGTTTCTCGCAGGGTGGCGCGGTCATCCTCAGCGCCGCACTGGAACGCACCGCGCCGCTGGCCGGCCTGATCGCCCTGTCCACCTACCTGCCCGATGCCGAAGCGGCCCGCCGCGTTGACGGTGCCGTCGCCGTGCCGGTGTTCATGGCCCACGGCAGTGGCGACCCGGTGATTCCGCTGGCGGTGGCCGAGCACAGCGCGCAGGTGCTGCGCACGCTGGGCCTGTCGCTGCAGTGGCAGCGTTACCCGATGGCGCACCAGGTCTGTGCCGAAGAGATCCAGGCACTGGGCGACTGGCTGCAGGAACGGTTGGGCGTGGCCTGAGCCATGGCAGCCAGCGCCAGCCCGCCGTGGATGCCGGAACTGTGCCGCCTGCCGCGCGTGCTGGCGATGCTGGGCCTGGCCGAACTGGTGGTGGTGGTGCTGGCCCTGGCGCCCGATGGCAGCCGCCATTGGACGCTGGGCGAGCTGGCCTCGGCCAGTGGTTTCGCGTTGTGGCTTTCGCTGGCGGTCAGCGCCTGCCTGTGCCTGCTGCGGCGGGCACTGTCGACCCTGCCCGAGGTGCTGGGCGCGCTGCTGGCCATCGCCTTGTCGGCGCTGATCGCCGTGGCGTGCGCCGGCGTCGTCCATGCCCTGTACGCAGTGCTGGGTGACAACTTCACCCGCGGCATCAGCTTCTGGCGCTTCACCCTCGGCAGTGCCGCGACCACGGCGCTGATCACCGCGCTGGCGCTGCGCTACTTCTATGTGAGTGACCGCTGGGCCGCGCAGGTGCAGGCCAACGCGCGCGCCCAGGCCGACGCACTGCAGGCGCGCATCCGCCCGCATTTCCTCTTCAACAGCATGAACCTGATCGCCAGCCTGCTGCACCGCGACCCGGCCGTGGCCGAACGCGCGGTGCTGGACCTGTCCGATCTGTTCCGCGCCGCTTTGGGTGCCGGCGAAGGTGATTCCACCCTGCAGGCCGAGTGCGAGCTGGCCGAGCGCTACCTGTCGATTGAATCGCTGCGCCTGGGCGAACGCCTGCAGGTGCACTGGCAGCGCGAGGAACCGTTGCCCTGGGATCTGGCGCTGCCGCGCCTGGTACTGCAGCCGCTGGTGGAAAACGCGGTGCTGCATGGCATTTCGCGCCTGCCCGAGGGCGGCACCATCGAGCTGCTTCTGGCCTGCAAGGACAATGAGCTGCAGATCACAGTTCGCAATCCGGCACCTGATCCGCAGGCCCCTGGGCTGGCGCTGGCGCGGGGCGCGGGCCACGCGCAGCACAGCATCGGCCATCGGCTGGCGTGGCGCTTCGGTCGTGCCGCGCGGATGACGGCCGGCTGGAGCGAAGGCTACTATGCCTGCCAGGTGACAGTGCCGATCCAGTGAGGGAATGAGCGTGAGGGTAGTCATCGCCGATGACGAACCGCTGGCCCGCGAGCGCCTGCGCGGCCTGTTGGCGGCGCAGGAGGGCATCGACGTGGTGGCCGAGGCCGGCAACGGCGAACAGGCCCTGCACGCGTGCGCGGAACTGCAGCCGGACCTGGTGCTGCTGGATATCGCCATGCCCGGGCTGGATGGCCTGGAAGCCGCGCGCCACCTGGCCAGTTTCGAACCGCGGCCGGCGGTGGTGTTCTGCACCGCCTACGATGCGCACGCGCTGTCGGCGTTCGAGGCGGCGGCGATTGATTACCTGATGAAGCCGGTACGTGCCGAGCGTCTGGCCGCGGCCATCGCGCGCGCGCGCACGTTCCTGGCCGGTCGGGATGGCCAGCCCGAGCACAGCGGCGGCCAGGCCCGCAGCATGCTGTGCGCGCGCCTGCGTGGCAGCCTGCGCTTGATTCCGCTGGACGACATTCATTACCTGCAGGCCGAAGAGAAGTACGTGGTGGTGCACCACGCGCGCGGCGAAGACCTGATCGAGGAGTCGCTGAAGTCGCTGGAAGAGGAATTCGCCAGCCGCTTCGTGCGCATCCACCGCAACTGCCTGGTGGCCCGCCATGAGCTGGTGGAGCTGCGGCGCGGCGTGGGCGGGCAGGTGCAGGCGGTGCTGCGGCATGGCAAGCAGCCGCTGGAAGTGAGCCGGCGATGCGTGGCGACGCTGAAGCAGGAACTGCGGCATCTGTGAGGTTCCGCGCGGCCTGCGGCCGCGACTGCTTTCAGATCAACAGCTAGGCCACAGCGGGTTGGTCGGCTCGTTGTTTTTACGTGCTGGGT
>JAFAFD010000397.1 GCA_023423675.1 Pseudomonadota bacterium
CACCGAACACCGACCTGGTGGCTCGTGTTGCGTACCAGAAGTTCGACCTGGAGCACGGCCTGGACTTCAACGGCTACTCCACCGAAGTGGGCCTGCGCACCGCGTTCAACCCGTACCTGGAAGGCTACGCGCTGGCCGGCTACGAGGACTACAGCAAGAAGCACGGCGTCAACCCGGACGGCGAGTTCTACGGCCGCGTCGGCGCCACCGCCAAGTTCACCCCGAACTGGGGCCTGAGCGGCGAAGTGAAGCTGGCCAAGGCCGGCGACCGCGAGTGGTTCGTGGGCCCGCGCTTCACCTGGTAATAAGCATTACTGCAGTAGAAAAGCGTTACCGGCGTGTGCTCTCTCTCTCCCGCACGCCACCCGAAGCCCGGCCTCGCGCCGGGCTTCTTTTTTGTGCAGACCGCGCTCCAGTAGAGCCACGCCATGCGTGGATGCTCTTCGCACCGCGCGTGGCGCTACGATGGACCTCGCGAAGAATCAGTCCACCGCCGTGCCATAACTCTCGGCGAGGATCGCCTTGTACTCGGCCAGTGACGGCAGGCCCATCGCGCTGCGCCGCGCGTCCAGGCCGGGCATGTCTTCGGTGGGGCGCAGGCGCATCACACCATCCTCGCCCCGCACGAACTGGCTGCCGTAGCGCTGCGGCTTGCCCTGGGCCACCAGCACGCGGTCGGTGAGCAGGGCTACGTCGGCACGGTCGGCTTCACCCGTTCTGGCGGCGTGTTCGATCAACGGCAGCACCTCGGCCTGGAAGGCAGGATCCTGGTCGGCGTGCTGCACCAGCAGCCATGCGGCCTTGGCGCCATCACGACCGACCTTCGATCGCGTCGGCCAGCCCTTCGCAGCAATCACGGTTTTCAACCATTGCGCATTGGCCTTGGCCACGGGTGCGGTGTCTTTGAATGCATCGGCGCCCCCGGCCGCGATCGCGGCGTGCTGCGCGGCCTGGTCACGGGCTTCGCGATCCAGCAGTTCCCTGCGCAAGGGTTCATCCATCAGCGCGGCACGCTGTTTCTGGGTCGCTTCCGCGCGCGCCAGCATCTGCGTCCATTCCGGTTCGGCACGCAGGGCATTCAGGCCGGGGCGATCCTTGTACAGCAGATCATCGAGGGGAAGGCGGTCCTGGCCGAGCAGGGCGACGGCGTAGGCCATCGCCGCGGGATGGTCGCCGGCGGCAGCGGTGCATTCGACCAGCAGCAGCTCGCCGCCGTCGGGAAAGCTTGCCCCGTTGCGATACATCGCGCCGAGGGTATCGGCGCAGCCCTTGAAGTCGTCGTTGCCGTAGCGCTGCACTGCGTCGAAAAAGCTGCCGGTGTCGGCGGCGTAGGCGCCGTTGGCCGTGCCCAGCAGCAGCGCAAGCAGTGCCGGTGCCAGGCGGAATGCGTGGATGGATGCCATCGGGTCTTCCTCCATGAAGGGCGTTGCATGGGTAAGGCCATGCTGCCGGTTCCTGCAGTGTGCCAGCGTTGGCCGCTTTGCACGTAGCGCGACGCTTTGCGTGGCAGGGGAAAGCAGCCACGCATGGCGTGGCTCTACTGCAGTTGTGCTTCCAGCTCGGCCAGACGGTCCAGCCGGTGCTGCCGGCGGCGGCCAGCCCATGCGCCAGCCAGTGCCACCACCACGACGACCGCGCCGTTCAAACCCAGGTTCAGCGCCCAGGTCTGAGGCGGCAGTGCACCGGGGGTGTCGGGTCCCGCCTGCATCGCGGTGAGCGCCATCCACACCAACCCCGCCCAGACTGCCAGGGAAAGCCAGATGTTGACCCGCCAGATCTGCATCGAGATGCGCGCGCGCTGGCGCTCGAACGCCAGCAGTGCGGCCGGAGCCAGGCCGCGGCTGCGCCACTGTCGCCGCCGCTGCACGAAGATCCAGCCAGCCACGGCCAGCACGAACGCGATCAGGCCCCACAGCAGACCATGCGCGATCAGCTTGCGCGGATCGAGCAGGGCGCGGACGCAGTTGGCCACGGCCACCACGGTGATCAGCAGTTCAATGGCCGATCGCAGGCGGATCCAGCGGCTGCGACGCTCCGCCTCGCGCTGCAGTGCGGCCACATCCACCGCGGGTGGGGCGGGCTGCTGCTGCCACAGGGCCTGCAGGTCGCTCCACTCCGGGTTGTCGGTTGCCGGTTTCATCGGGTGCCTCCCATCCGCTCACGTAGTTGCCGGCGTGCGCGGCTCAGGCGCTGGGCAACGGTGTTCTCTTCAAGGGCCAGTGCCTGGCCGATCTCGCGCTGCGAAAAGCCCTCCAGGGCAAGAAGCACTACCTGGCGCAGGCCCAATGGCAGCTGCTGTACCGCCCGCAGCAGGGTGTCCTGCTGCTGGGCGCGCGCGGCCTGCTGCTGAGGGGCTGCATCGGGATCGGGAAGGTGGTCGTCCAGCGCGCTGCCGCGATGGCGCTGCTCACTGGCCAGTGCATCCATCGCACGGTTGTGCGCCACCCGCGCGATGAAGGCGCGCAGCGTGCCTTCCTCGCCGCGCCAGCGTGGCAGCGCCTGCCACAAGGCGATGCTGATCTCCTGCAGCAGATCGTCGCGACGCGCCGGCTCGCGCGCGTAGCCGCCGGCCATGCGTGCGAGCAGGGGCCAATGCGCCTGCAGCACCTCTGCGATGTCGATGGACTGCGTCCTGCCCACCCGCGCTCCTCAGCCGATGCCGTCCGCGAAGGCGTCGCGGTAGATCCAATAGGATACGTAGCCGAGAAGCAGCAGGGGCAGCAGCAGCCACGGCTGGTACGGCAGCGCCAGCAGCAGCACCGCATTGAGCAGCAGGTAGGCACCGAGCGGACGCCAGCCTTCGCGCAGCAGCCGCAGGTTGTCGCGCAGGGCAGCCCGTGCAGGGATGCCATCCAGCAGCGCACGCGGCAGTGTGGTCAGCAGCAGCATGCCCAGCGGCAGGCCGCTGGCCAGCACCAGGGCGATCTGCAGGCGAGTGACCGTGGTGGCCAGCACCGCGCTGTCACCCAGAGCGAAGGCACCCGCGGCCGCAGGCCCGGCCAGCACGCCGGCCATCGCCACCTGGCCGGCGAAGACCACTGCCGAGAGCAGCGCCAGTACCGCGACCGTCGCGGGACGTGCACGCAGCCGGCGGCCAGCCTGCAGCGGCGCGAAGCGCCCACCGCGGACGAACTGATCCAGCATCAGCAGGGCCCACATCGATACCACTGGCACCACCAGCTTGGACACCACGACGCCGGCGACCGGCACGCCCAGCTGCAGCACGAGTTCCACCAGCATCGGCAGCAGCGCCAGCAGGAACAGCCGCAGCGGTGCGCGCCGCAGCATGCCCGCGCTGCGCGCAAGCCAGTGCAGGAGGCGACCGGTGGGCCAGCGGCGGCTTGGTTGAGTGGTGGTGGCAGCGATGTCCGGGGCGTGCATGCGGGCTCCAAGCGGCGTGTAGTGATGATTGAAGACGCCGCCGGCGGGAAAAACCTGACATCGATCTGCACCGCTCCCACGCTCCAGTAGAGCCATGCCATGCGTGGATGCTCTCCCCAGCCACGCATGGCGTGGCTCTACTGCAGCTCCCCCATCTGCAGGGGTGGTTCCGATAGAATCGCCCGCACTTCGCCCCGCGCGACGCGCCCGCCCCACGCCAGCAGGATGTACCGTGAATTCCCAGCCCGCACCGATCACCGCCCTTAACCACACGCTCGACAACGAGCCGCAGCAGATCACCGCGCCGTTGACCCACTCGGCCGCGTTCCTGGTGCTGAAGGTGAAGGACGATGCCGATTCCATCGCCAAGGTGCGCGAGGTGCTGGGCAGCAGCGATGACCTGATCAAGAACACCGCCATCCGCGATATCGAGCGCACCTTCACCTGCAACGTGGCCATCGGCCACCGCGTGTGGGAAGCGGTGGTGGGCAGCACGCCGCCGCGCGAGCTGAAGCCGTTCCGCGAGATCAAGGGTGCGACCCACACCGCCGTGTCCACCCCGGGTGACCTGCTGTACCACGTGCGCGCGCGTACCATGGACCTGATCGTCGCCTTCGAGCGCAATCTGCTGATGGCCTTCGGCGACGCCGTGGAGACGGTGGACGAGGTGGCCGGCTTCCGCTACTTCGATGGCCGTGACCTGCTGGACTTCGTCGATGGCACGGCCAACCCGGAAGGGCTGTCGCTGCCGGAAGCCACGATCGTCGGCGACGAAGACCCCGACCATGCCGGCGGCAGCTACGTGGTCGTGCAGAAGTACCTGCACAACCTGGATGCCTGGCGCGCGCAGAAGACCGAGGCGCAGGAAGCGATCATCGGCCGCACCAAGCACGACAACATCGAGCTGGACGATGCCCCGGCCGACGCGCAGAAGTCGCACAAGACGCTGTGCACCATCGAGGATGCCGATGGCGAGCACGAGATCCTGCGTGACAACATGCCCTTCGCCAACCCCGGCCGCGGCGAGTACGGCACTTACTTCATCGGTTACACGCGCCGCCTGTGGGTGATCGAGCAGATGCTCGAGCGCATGTTCATCGGCAACCCCGCGCCGCTGCACGACCGGATCCTGGACTTCTCGACTGCCACCACCGGGGTCACCTTCTTCGCGCCCTCGCGCAGGGTGCTGGCCGACCTGGAGTAGATCCACGCCATGCGTGGATGCGTCGCGCGCAAGGCAGTCGAGCAAGCTCGACTCTACCGGTGCTCGCGTGCCGCGGCGCTCCACGCCCGCAGGCCGAACACCGCCAGGCCCAGGAAGAACACGTACAGCACCGCGGTCACATGCAGTGACTTGAACAGGTACGTGCCCACGTAGACCACGTCCACCGCGATCCACACCCACCAGCACGCCACGTGGCGGCGCGCCTGCCACCACTGCCCGACCAGGCTCAGCGCGGTCAGCATCGCATCCAGCCACGGCAGCGCCGCATCGGTGAAGCTGTGCATGGCCGTGCCCAGGGCGATGCCACCGCACAGGCCGATGGCCACGTCGCGCAGCGCCTTGCCACGCGCCAGCGGCACGATGCGGATGCTGCCTTCGTCGGCGGCATGCTGGCGCCAGTTGATCCAGCCGTAGACCAGGAAGCCACCGAAGGCCACCTGCAGCAGCGTGTCCGAATACAGCTTGGCCTCGGCGAATACCGCGCCGTACAGCGCCACCGACAGCAGGCCCACCGGCCACGCCGCCAGCCGGCGCCGGGCCATCAGCCAGACGCCGAGCACGCTGCACAGCGCGGCGGTCCACTCGAGCAGGACGCCGCTCACAGCGCGAACGTCACCGACAAGCGCGCCTGTCGCGGTGCACCGGGGAACAGGTAGTAATCACCGCCGCTGCTGCCGGTATCGCGCCAGTAGAAGCGGTTGAACACGTTGTCCACCGACAGGTTCCAGGTCACCGCACGCTCGTGCAGGCGATGCTGGAAGCGCAGGCCGGCATCGAACACCGAGTAGTCCGGGGCACGCACGCTGCCATCGGCGCGGGCCACGTTGGACGAGGCATAGCGCCAGCCACCGGTCACATCCAGGCCCTGCACGAAGGGCAGCGCATAGGCCAGGTGCACGCTGGCACGCACCTTGGGCACGTTCACCAGCTGGTGGCCCTCATACGCCGGCGTACCTGCATCGTGTGCGCGCGCCTGCAGCACGCTGGCGCTGGCGACGATCTGCAGCGCGTCGGTCAGCTGGCCGTTGGCGGTCAGTTCCAGGCCGCTGTGGGTCTGCGTGCCCTGCTGCACGAAGGTGTAGCCTGCCTCGCTATCGTCCGGCTGGGCGAACTGGTACGGCTGGGAAATGCGGAACAGCGCCGCGCCGAGGGTCAGTGCTTCCACCGGCACGTACTTCACGCCCACTTCCAGCTGGCGCGACTGCACCGACGGCAGGAACTCATCGGCGTTGGTGGTCCAGAACGGTGCCTCCTGGCCCAGCGAGATGCCGCGCACGTAGCTGCCGTAGACGTTGAGCTGGTCGTTGGCCTTCCACACCAACGCGGTCTGCGGCAGGAAGCGCGACAGGCGGCTCTGCCGCTGCGGGTTGCCGCGCTTGTCATAGGCACGCTCGTCCAGGCGCACGAAACGGCCACCGGCCAGCCACTGCCAGTCATCGTTGAAGCTGATGCGGTCCAGCGCGAACACGGCGGTCTGGCGGCTGTCGAGGCGGCGCGCGGACGGGCCCGGCTGCAGCGGCGAGGGCTCGTACACCGGCACCTGTGCATCGTGGATGTTGGCGCTGCCCACGTACTCGTTGACGCTTGGGCGACGGTCGACGGTGCGGCGGAAATAGTCGGCGCCGACGGTCAGCTCATGGCCGACGCTGCCGGTAACGAAACGGCCACGCAGTTCGGCGCGCGCCTGCTGGTTGCGGCGGGTGTCATCCGGGCTGCGGTAATCGTAGATGTCGTAGTCGCCATTGGGCGCGAAGTAATTGCCCGGCGTGCTGCCATCGGCGCACTGCGCGGTGTAGTAGCAGCCGTAGGCGAAGGCCACGTTGTCATCGATGACCGAACGGCTGTAGCCCACCGACACGCGCGACTGCCAGCGCTCGTTGAAATCGTAGGTGTGCAGGGCGGTGATGTTGGTGCTGGCGATGTCCACCGGGCGCTGCCACGGCTGATAGCCGAGCAGGTGCTTGCGGTCGACGCCGCGCGGCAGCTCGCTGGCGCCCAGCAGCTGGTAGCCGGACACCGAGCGCTGCGTGCTGGTCTGGTAGTTGGCATCCACTTCCAGCTTGCCGCGTTCGCCGATGAACCAGTCAGCGGCCAGCGAGTAGAAATTGCGGTTGCCGTCGGCGTGCTCGACGTAGGAATTGCTGGCATCCCACGCCGCGTTGAGGCGCACGCCGAATCGCGGCGTGATCCAGTGGCCGACATCGGCCGCGACATAGCGCGAGCCTTCCGAGTCCGTGCCCAGGGTGACGGTGCGCACTTCGGCGGGACGCTTGCCCACGTAATTGATGATGCCGCCTGGGGCCATCACGCCGGCGGCGAGGCCGGCTTCACCCTTGAGGATCTGCACTTCCTGCACGTTCTCCAGGGCCAGGCGCTGTTCGCCGGCGATGGCCAGGCCGTTGAAGCGGTAGCCGGTGGCTGCGTCCAGGGCGAAGCCGCGGATGGCGATGTTCTGGTAGTAGCCGACCGGTGCGTAGGCATCGCCCAGCGAGGCATCGTTGCTGGCCAGCTCGGACAGCGAACGCACCTGGCGACGGTCGAGGTAATCGCGGTCGAGCACGTTCACCGAGGCCGGCGTGTCCTTCCAGCTGCCGCCGCCGAAGGCATTGGCGCGCGAGGTATCGGCCGCGGGTTTGCCGGCCTGCACGCGCACGGCGGCCAGCTCGGTCGGCGAACGTTCGGCGCCGGAGGCGTCCACGTCGGGGGATGCCTCGGCAGCGCTGGCGTGCAGCGGCAGGGCGGCGCAGAGGGCAAGGGCGAGCAGGGTGGGGCGCAGGCAGCGGTTCATTCGGTTCGTCTTCTGACAGCAAGGGAGACGAAGCGACGGCGCACGGACGCACCTGCCCGGAACGGGGGTGCGACTGCTGCTCAAAGCTCCCTACGCCGGTGCAAACCGGATCAGGTTCCAAGGGACTCTCTCAGCCTGG
>JAFAFD010000199.1 GCA_023423675.1 Pseudomonadota bacterium
GGCGAGCGCAGCGGCCAGGCCCGTCGCCCGCCACAGCCTGTCATACCGCCATCGCCCCCCGGCCGGTAGAATGGCCACCGCTGTCCACCGCCCGCTCCCGGAGCCCCCATGCCCGTTGAAGCCCAGCCGGAAGCCGCCGTCGTCGATGCGAACGGTGCGCCCGGCTATCTCTCCATTCGTGACCTGCGCAAGGAATTCGATGGCTTCGTCGCCGTCGACGACGTCAACCTGGACGTGCGCAAGGGCGAGATCTTCGCCCTGCTCGGTGGCTCGGGCAGCGGCAAATCGACTCTGCTGCGCTGCCTGGGCGGCTTCGAGACGCCCACCAAGGGCAGCATTACCCTCGATGGCCAGCGCCTGGACGCGCTGCCGCCGTACCAGCGGCCGGTCAACATGATGTTCCAGTCCTACGCCCTGTTCCCGCATATGACGGTCGAGCAGAACATCGCCTTCGGCCTGAAGCAGGACGGCCTGGCCAAGGACGCGATCAGCCGGCGCGTGGGCGAGATGCTCGACCTGGTGCAGATGGCCCACCTGGGCAAGCGCAAGCCGCACCAGCTCTCCGGAGGCCAGCAGCAGCGCGTGGCGCTGGCGCGGTCGCTGGCCAAGGGGCCCAAGCTGCTGCTGCTGGACGAACCGATGGGTGCGCTGGACAAGAAGCTGCGCTCGCAGATGCAGCTGGAACTGGTCAGCATCATCGAATCGTCGGGCGTGACCTGCGTGATGGTCACCCACGACCAGGAAGAGGCCATGACCATGGCCACCCGCATCGCGGTGATGGATGCCGGCTGGATCCAGCAGGTCGGCAAGCCCGATGAGGTCTACGAGCAGCCGGCCAACCGCTTCGTCGCCGGCTTCATCGGCTCGGTCAACCTGTTTGAAGGTGTCATCGACGAGGACCTGCCCGAGTACGTGACCGTGCGCTCGCCGCTGTTCCCGGCACCGGTCTACATCGCCCACGGCATCACCTGCTACGAAGGGCAGCCGGTCGCGTTCGCGCTGCGCCCGGAAAAGGTGATGATCGGCAAGGACGAACCGGAATCGCCGACCAACAAGGCGCAGGGCGTGATCGAGGACATCGCTTATTTCGGCAGCCACTCGGTCTACCACGTGCGCCTGCCCAGCGGCGCCAAGGTGCTGGCCAACTTCGCCAACTCGCAGCGCTGGGCCAGCGATGGCCTGACCTGGGGCGATGAAGTGTGGGTGCACTGGCGCGACAACGACGGCGTGGTGCTGACCTCATGAGCGCGGCAGGCCTGAAGCGCTGGCTGCCGGGCACGCGTGCCACGGTCATCGGCATTCCCTACCTGTGGCTGCTGCTGTTCTTTGCGGTGCCGTTCCTGATCGTGCTGATGATCAGCTTCTCGCACAGCCGGGTCGGCTCGCCGCCGTACACCTGGCTGCTGCAGTATGTCGATGGCGCGTTCTCGCTCAAGCTCAACCTCGAGAATTACCTGGCGCTGTTCCGCGATTCGATCTACGCCCAGGCCTTCCTCAGCTCGATCAAGATCGCAGCGATCTCCACCTTCCTCACCCTGCTGATCGGCTACCCGATGGCCTATGCCATCGCGCGCCTGTCGCCGGCCGCGCGCAACGTGGCGATGATGCTGGTGGTGCTGCCGTCGTGGACCTCGTTCCTGATCCGCGTGTATGCGTGGAAGGCGATCCTGGACCGCAACGGCCTGCTCGACCAGTTCCTGCAGTTCACCGGCCTGCAGTCGCTGATGACCAGCATGGGCGTGCCCAAGCTGCAGCTGATCGATACGCCGACCGCGGCCTACATCGGCATTGTCTACTGCTACCTGCCGTTCATGGTGCTGCCGCTGTACGCCAACCTGGTCAAGCATGACAACCGCCTGCTGGAAGCGGCCTACGACCTCGGCGCCAAGCCGTGGCAGGCCTTCCTGCGCATCACCCTCCCGTTGTCCAAGGCGGGCATCATCGCCGGCTGCATGCTGGTGATGATCCCGGCGGTGGGTGAATTCGTGATCCCGGAAATGCTCGGCGGCTCGGAAACGCTGATGGTCGGCCGCCAGCTGTGGAACGAGTTCTTCAACAACCGCAACTGGCCGGGTGCTTCGGCGATGGCGGTGGCGATGATCCTGCTGCTGCTGGTGCCCATCCTGTGGTTCAACCGTTCCCAGCAGCGCCTGCTGGAAGGGAAGCAGGCATGAGCCCGCGTAGCGCAAAAGGCCTGGGCCTGGGCGTGCTGCTGCTCGGCTTCGCCTTCCTGTACCTGCCGATCCTGCTGCTGATGTTCTATTCGTTCAACAGCTCGCGGCTGGCGATGGTCTGGGCCGGGTTCTCCACCCGCGCCTACAGCGACCTGTTCGCCGACCGCGCGCTGATGGATGCGATGTGGACCAGCCTGGTGGTGGCGTTCTGGACCGCCTGCACCGCCACCGTGCTGGGCACGCTGGCGGCGATGGTGATGACCCGCTTCCGCCGCTTCCGTGGCAAGCAGGTGTTCGGTGCGCTGGTCACCGCGCCGCTGGTGATGCCCGATGTGATTCTCGGCTTCTCGTTGATGGCGCTGCTGGCCTCGATGGGCGCCATTCCTGGCTTCCCCGCACGCGGCCTGGCCACCATCTGGATCGCCCACGTCACCTTCACCCTGTGCTTCGTCACCGTGGTGGTGTCCTCGCGCCTGCAGGAAATGGATCTCTCGCTGGAAGAAGCGGCGATGGATCTCGGCGCCAGCCGCCTGACCGTGTTCGGCCGCATCACGCTGCCGATCATCGCCCCGGCGCTGGTGGCCGGTTGGCTGCTGGCCTTCACCCTGTCGCTGGATGACGTGGTGGTGGCCAGCTTCGTTGCCACGCCGGGCTCGACCACCCTGCCGATGAAGGTGTTCGCCTCGGTGCGCATGGGCATCAGCCCGAAAATCAACGCGCTGGCGACCCTGCTGGTGTCGGCGGTGTCGGTGGCGGCGGTAATCGGCTGGTACATCAACGCGCGTGCCGAGAAGCGGCGCCAGCGCGACCTGCAGCTGGCCCGCCAGGACAACGGCTGAGGCCCGCACGCCGCCGAAGGGCGGCGGCAACGCCCGGCTCACGGCAGCGGGCGCACACTGGGGATCTGCCTGATGGAGATCCCCCATGACCGTCGAAATCGTCAACCCGGCCACCGGCCAGGTCACCTACCGCCATGAACTGCTCGGCGCGGCCGAGATCGAACAGCGCCTGCAGGCCGCTGCCGATGCATTCCCGGCGTGGGCCGAGCGTTCGCTGCAGGACCGCGGCGCCATCCTCAAGAACATCGCCGCCCAGCTGCGCGCGCGCCGCGATGACCTGCAGCAGGCGATGACCGCTGAAATGGGCAAGCTGAAGGCCGAGGCGCTGGCCGAGGTCGACAAGTGCGCGGCCGCCTGCGAGTTCTACGCCGACCACGCCGCGGATTACCTGAAGCCGCAGATCATCGACACCGAGGCGCAGCGCAGCTACGTGCGCTACGAGCCGATCGGCTGCGTGTTCGCGGTGATGCCGTGGAATTTCCCGATCTGGCAGGTGTTCCGTTTCCTCGCCCCGGCCTTCATGGCCGGCAACGTGGCCCTGCTCAAGCACGCCAGCAACGTGCCGCAGTGCGCCGACCTGATCCTGGCGGTGTGTCGTGACGGTGGCCTGCCGGCGGGGGTGTTCGACGTGCTGCACATCGACAACGACCAGGCCGCCGAGGTGCTGCGCGACGCGCGGGTAAAGGCGGTGACCCTGACCGGCAGCGAGCGGGCAGGGCGCTCGATCGCCTCCAATGCCGGCAGCCAGCTGAAGAAATCGGTGATGGAGCTGGGTGGCAGCGATGCCTTCGTTGTGCTTGAGGATGCCGACCTGGACAAGACCGTCGCCGCGGCCGTGAAGTCGCGCTTCGACAACAGCGGGCAGACCTGCATCGCGGCCAAGCGCTTCATCGTGGTCGAGGCGGTGGCCGATGCATTCACCCAGCGCTTTGTCGACGCCGCCGGCCAGCGCCAGTACGGTGATCCCAACGACGGTGCCACCACGCTGGCACCGATGGCCCGTGCCGACCTGCGCGACGAGCTGCACAAGCAGGTGCAGGCCAGCGTGGCCAAGGGCGCACGGGTCCTGGCAGGCGGCGAGCCGATTGCGGGAACCTACGCGGGCTATCCGGCCACCGTGCTCGACCAGGTGGGCCCGGGCATGCCGGCCTACGACGAGGAACTGTTCGGGCCGGTCGCGGCGGTGATCCGGGTCAAGGACGAAGCCGAGGCGCTGCGCGTGGCCAATGACACCCGCTTCGGCCTGGGCGGCAGCGTGTGGACCGGCGACGTGGTGCGCGGCGAGCGCTTCGCCCAGCACATGGAATGCGGCGCGGCCTTCGTCAACGCCATCGTCAAGAGCGATGCGCGGCTGCCGTTCGGTGGCAGCAAGGAGTCGGGCTTCGGCCGCGAACTGGCCGACCACGGCATCCATGAATTCATGAACATCAAGACCGTCTACGTGGCCTGATCTGCGCTTCTGTAGAGTCGAGCCATGCTCGACTGCTCTGCGCTCTCGTAGAGTCGAGCTTGCTCGACTGCTTTGGGAGCCATCAGTCGAGC
>JAFAFD010000200.1 GCA_023423675.1 Pseudomonadota bacterium
GAGCATGGGCTCGGCTCTACAGCAGACGTCAGGGCAGCTTCGCGATCACCTTGATCTCGAACTGGAACCCATACAGCCAGGTCACGCCGATGCCGGTCAGGGTCGGGTGCGGTGCTTCGCCCCAGTACTCCGGCACGATCGCCCAGACCTTCTCGAAGTTCGTTTCCGGGTCGACCATGAACACGGTCACGTCGATCACGTCATCGAAGCTGCAGCCGGCGGCGGCCAGCACCGCATTGAGGTTGTCGAAGGCGCGGCGCACCTGGGTTTCGAAGTCCGGTTCGGGCGAGCCGTCCTCGCGGCTGCCGACCTGGCCGGAGACGAACAGGAAGCCATTGGAGCGGATGGCCGGCGAGTAGCGGTTGCGCTCGTACAGGGCCTGGCGGCCGGCGGGGAAAACGACATCACGAGGGGTCATCGGGGAGGCTCCAGAGGAAGGCCTCCATGCTGCTCGCCAGCGCTGTCTGGATAAACAGTGATGATCGGCCTAGATTGATTGCCAAACCCAAACAATCACGGCCCGCCCATGGACCGTTTCGAGGCGATGCGCGCCTTCGCCCGCGTGGTGGAAACCGGCAGCTTCACCCGTGCCGCGCACACCCTGCAGATCAGCCGCACCACGGTCACCCAGCTGGTGCAGCAGCTGGAAGCGCACCTGCGGCTGCGGCTGCTCAACCGCACCACGCGGCGGGTCAGCGTCACCGCCGATGGCGCGGCCTACTACCCGCGCATCGCGCGCCTGCTGGCTGAGCTGGAAGAAGTGGAGGGCGGCCTCGGCGATGCCGCCAGCCAGCCACGCGGGCGACTGCGCATCGACGTGCCCGGTCCGTATGCGCGGCTGCGGCTGGTACCGGCGCTGCCGGATTTCCATGCGCGCTATCCGGATATCCAGCTGGACATCGGCGTCAGCGACCGCGAGGTGGATGTCATCGCCGACAACGTGGACTGCGTGATCCGTGGCGGTGCGCCTGCCGATCCGGCGCTGGTCGCGCGGCCGCTGGCCAGCCTGTCGATCGGCTTCCACGCCAGCCCCGCCTACCTGCAGCGCTTCGGCGTGCCCGCGCACCCGCGCGCGCTGGAAGGGCCGGACCATCACATGGTCGGTTTCCTCAGCCCGCGCACCGGTCGCGCACGCGCGTTCCTCGCCCAGCGCGGTGATGAGCGCATGGAAGTGCAGGGCCGCCATGCGGTGGGCTTCGATGATGGCAATGCCTATCTGGCTGCCGGTGTGGCGGGCCTGGGCGTGGTCGCGCTGCCGAGCTACATGGCTGCGCCGCACGTGGCCAGCGGCGAACTGCGGCCGGTACTGCAGGACTGGCAGCTGCCGCCGATGCCGATGCACGTGATGTTTCCGCCGAACCGGCACATGAGCCAGCGCCTGCGGGTGTTCATTGACTGGGTGGTGGAGGTGTTGGGGTGACACGCGCCGGGCATGCGAAAATCATCACTGCACGCATCAGGAAACCGCCACACGCATGAGCCGCATCGTCGCACTGGACACCGAAACCACCGGCATTTCCCACCGCATGGGCCATCGGGTCATCGAGATCGGTGCGGTGGAACTGATCGATGGCCAGCTCACCGGCCGCCAGTTCCACACCTACCTGCAGCCGCAGCGCTCGGTGGACTGGGGCGCGCAGCGCGTGCACGGCATCAGCGATGCGATGCTGGTCGGCAAGCCGCTGTTTTCCAGCAAGGCCGCCGAGCTGCTGGAATTCCTGCGTGGCAGCGAGATGGTCGCGCACAACGCCACCTTCGATGTCGGCTTCCTCGATAACGAACTGCGCCTGGCCGGCATGCCTGGCAGCCTGGCGCAGTACTGCCGCATCACCTGCAGCCTGAAGCTGGCGCGTGGGCGTTGGCCCGGCCAGGGCAACAAACTCGATGATGTGCTGCAGCGCCTGCGCATTCCCGGCAATCGCGGCCTGCACGGCGCGTTGAAGGATGCGCATCTGCTGGCGCAGGTGATTCCGCACCTGCGTTGATGGCCGGCTCTAAGCCTCTGCAGGGGAGCGCAAAGACAAGTTGTCGTCATGGACGCGATTGAACCTGCAGATCTGTTCAATGTGTTTCTGGGCCTCTGGTGAGAACCAGCCAAGCACTTCCACCAGGTGCCTGTGCTTTTCTCGCAGATCCTGATGAAAGGTGATGGGTTCATGGTGGAACACGCGATTTCGCAGAGCGCGCGCGTCCTCGACGCGACCTTGAACCTTTGCTCTGGTTCTCCAGGACTTGGGGACGCCAGGCAGAACGGAACCGAGGAGAGCAGGCCAGGCTGCCCTTGCTCCATTCTCATAGGCGAAGTGAAACATCCCGCACCAGAATCCGAAACCGAGTTCTGCAACGACTCTATCCGGATCGGGGCGTTTGTTGCGCTTTGAGAGCTTTGCTTTCGCGTCCAGGACCATGCTCGCATGGTTCGCATTGAGCCAAGTCTGTTCATACCAGTCGGGCGCCCCGAAGTGCTGGCTGAAAGCGTTGTGGATGCTGTTGCGCATCACCACCTCCAACATATGAAGCACTGGATACATCGCCTCGCACAGCATCATGTTTCTGGCGTGCCTTGCTACGGCTTCGATGCCCGGATTTCCATATGAGTGGACTTCGGGTACGGCCCCTTGAGACTGGGCGGCGGTGGCAGATGCCTGTCGGGCGTTCAAGGCCCCGGCCAGCGCGGTGCCCAGCGCACCAGCGGGTGCCTGATTGACGGGATTGACCACAACGGCGACGGCGGATGCAGTTGGTAAGCCGTACGATGCCAACCTGACCGATGACACTGCCGCCACCAGTGCATAAGCGGTCTTCACATCAATGAGCGATGCCCAATAGGGACCCTTGAACATGATGTGATCTTCCCCTAGCATCGCCAGCGCATACCCCGGCTAGCTCCTCTCCTCACATGCTTCTCGTGAGTGATGGGTCCGGGGTTTTTTTATTGGCCAAACGTCCATGTGTTGTGCTGACCCTGGAATTTCATGGGCTGGGCAAGGGGTCTGGCAAAGCCTGTTCAACGTTCTACAGCAGCGTCAGGCGGGAAGTAAGGTCGAATTCCGTCAATCGCGGCAACTGCGGTGGCCACGCCATCCTCGCTCTCCATTGCCGCGCCCAGTGCAGCGGCACGCGCACGCGTCGTGCTGTCCTCGGCGAACGCAATCGCCGCTGCAAGCGAGGCTGCATCCAACCGTTTCGGTGACAGCGGCGCCGGCGCCACACCCAGCGTCTGCAGGCGCCGCGCCCAGAAGAACTGATCGGCGGCGAACGGCATCACCAGCGAAGGAATACCGGCACGGCACGCCGAATGCGTGGTACCGCTGCCGCCATGGTGGATGGCCAGCGTGCAGCGTGGGAACAGCGCTTCATGCGGCGTCGGGCCGAGCACGAACACGTTCTCTGGCAATGCACCCGAAGGCAGTCCGGCCCAGCCCGGGAACAGCAGCACGCGGCGTGGTGCCAGCGCCTGCAGCAGGGCCGGCAGCACGCGTTCGCGGTCGAAGCCGGTCATGCTGCCGAAGCCGAGATAGACCGGCGCCGGGCCTGCTTCGAGGAAAGCCTGCAGGTCGGCGGGTGGCGACCACGGTTGTTCCGGCATCCGCCATTGCCCGCACACCACGTGGTCCGTCGGCCAGTCCGCAGGCGGCGGCAGCAGCTGCGGGGAAATGCCGTACAGCATTGGCAGGCCGGTCCACAGCGTGCGGCGCGGCGGTTGCCCCAGTGCGGTGCGCGCGGCGTTGATCGGCCCGCGGAAGGTGCGCCAGACCGCCTGGTTGACCAGCCCGTAGCTGGCCCGGCGCAGGACGCCCGGCAGCGGCATCGGCGGCAGGAAGGGCGATGCGAAGGCGCGCGTCGGTGTCAGCGGGATCATGCCGGTGCCGATGGCCGGCAGGCCGTGGCGCTCGGCCACGCTCAGGCCGACCAGCGCGGCCAGGCCGCCGGTCAGTACGGCATCGCAGCCGGCGGCGGCCGCATCGGCCTGCGCCATCCAGGCC